>JAIOQD010000081.1 GCA_021413595.1 Bacteroidota bacterium
AAAGTCAGCAAGTTGCTCATCAAGATTTTTATATCGCTTTTCTTGTGCTGTATTTAACACTTGAAATAATTCCTGAAGTTTTGAGGCAAGGTCGCTGCCATCTTCATTGGTGCGTTGTTCAATGAAATCCTGAAATTGTTGTTTATTAAAAATAGTTGTGTCTTCGGCAAACAAACAAAATAAAAGGCGAACTAAATAAACTTCTAAGGGATGTCCATCATAACCTATTTCTTTTAAGCGGTCATGAAGTTTACCCATTAATTCTGCTGCTTTAATGTTGGCAGGATCTTGTTCTTTATAAGTTTTTTTCTGATAACCTGAAATAAAACCAAAATGTTGAACATTATTTACCAGTTCTTTCAACTTAAACTCTACAGTTTTGTTTTCTTCCAGATCATGTAATTTGAAATTTTCAAAGTCAGAAATCAGAATATACTTCGGTAATTCGTGTTGTTTAAGTCCGTGTAAGTATTCCTTGGCTTGCAGGTAGGCTTTGTCAAGGTTCTTGCCTCGGCTTTTCATTTCAATTAAAATTGTTCCTTTCCAAAGCAGGTCGATATAACCATCTTTATCATCGAGTTTTTTTACTCTATGTTCAAAAGTTGATACCTTTTTTCTATCAATGCCAAATACATTAAAAAATTCCACCAAAAAAGGTTTTGCATCTGCATCCTCATTATGAGTGTCAGCCCACTCTTTGGAGAAGTGTAATGCCCTGTCCTTTATTTCATTCCAACTTAAAGCCATAATTTAATTTGTGAAAGTGCTAATTTAATTAATTAAATGGCTACTATTATTAAAATAAGTACTAGAGATTTTTTAATCATTAAAAAAGAAAAACCCAACCAATTATGAATAAAGCCAATATTCATAATTTGTTGGGTTTTGTAATTTGTGAATTAAACTTAGAACATATGCAACCCACCATTGATGGCAATATTGGCACCTGTAATATAACGTCCTTCCTCGGATGTTAAATAAGCCACAGCACCTGCTATCTCTTCTGGTGAACCTAAGCGCCCCTGTGGTACCTGAGCGATGATCTTATTACGTATTTCTTCCTGTATTGCCATCACCATTGCCGTGCCAACATATCCGGGAGAAACGGTGTTAACAGTAATTCCTTTTTTAGCAACTTCTAAAGCCAATGATTTTGAAAAACCATACATGGCTGCTTTGGTTGCGGCATAATTTGTTTGTCCGAATTGCCCTTTTTGTCCGTTTACAGAAGAGATACTAACAATACGCCCCCATCCTTTAGCGATCATACCTTCAATTACAAGGCTGGTGCAAATAAATACACTATTAAGGTTGGTATCAATAACTTCATACCATTGCTGAGGGGTCATTTTATGAAGAGCGGCATCTCTGGTGATACCTGCATTATTTATCAAAACATCTACTTGTCCAATTTCATCGTTGATCTGTTTCATCATTTTTTCGGCAGATTTCCAATTTGAAATATCTCCTTCAACAATTTTAAGATCAAAACCCATTTTAAATTGATCATCCCGCCATTTTTTCGCTTCTTCTCTCCATTTCATTGCCTTGGTGAAATCTTTGTAATTGGCAACTACTGTATATCCGTCTTTATATAATCTTTCGCATATTGCAGTGCCCATACCACCTGTACCGCCTGTAACTAATGCAACTTTGTTGTTTTTTTCTCTCATAACAAATATTGAAAATTCTAATAATTAAATTCTAAATTCTAAATCGATGACGAATATACGGATTAAGACAAGTAAAAAGAGAAGAAAGTAAAAAGTCAAAAGAAAGAAAGTAAAAAGCAAAATGATTTCGCTTTTAACTTTTTTGACTTTTGACTTAAAACTTTTTGACTTAAAACTCTTTAATGCTTACCATTTTCTGTATGATGAGGAGCACATTTTTCTTTTACATATCTGCCCGGAGCAGCTTCTATAACTTTGAATTTAGCATTACCCAAGGTTTTAGCTGCCACAACTTGTTTTCCTGATTTTTTTGCAAGACGTTCTGTCCATGCTGTCCACCAGCTACCTTCATGAAATTTTGCTGAATCTTTCCATGCAGCAAATCCATTTTCAAGTTTTCCATCTAAATAATAACCGTATTTCTTTTTTGATGGAGGATTAGCAACTCCCATTACGTGACCTGAGCCGCCAAGTATAAATTCAACCGGCCCACTAACAAGTTCTGTAGTTGTAAAAGCTGTTTGAGGTGGAGCGATATGATCTTCCTGAAGTCCAATTACATAAACAGGAATGTCAATTTTGCCAATATCAATAGGGGTATTACAGATACGTAAAGCATTTTTTCTGCTTAACTTATTTTCCAAAACCATGTATCTCAAATAATACAAATACATTTTTGCAGGTAAATTGGTATTATCATTTGTCCAATAAAGAACATCAAAAGGTGTTGGTGTTTTGCCTTTTAAATAATTATTTATTACAAAGCTCCATACCAGGTCATTTGCTCTGATCAGATTGAAAGCCTTTATCGCCCATTGGTCCCACATCCGAAAAGTCGATCATGGTAGCAAGGAATGTTGCAGTGTTAACAGGGTTTTCTTCTTTCTTTTCACGAGCAGCAAGTACAGCAAGTGAAGTGCTAAGCAAAGTTCCGCCTAAACAATATCCGATGGTATTTACTTTTTTGGATTTTGTGATTGCTTTTGCAACCTCAAAAGCCTTTAATGCAGCCATCTCCACATAATCATCAAAAGTGATGTGACGTAGTTCGGCACTTGGATTTTTCCATGAAATGATAAAGGTTGTAAATCCTTGATCCACCACAAATTTTGCGAAAGAATTTTCAGGACGCAGATCAAGAATGTAATATTTGTTGATCCAAGGTGGTATTATTACTACCGGTGTTTCAAATACATTTTTTGTTGAAGGGGAGTATTGAATAAGTTGCATCAATTCATTTTCAAAAACAACTGCACCAGGTGTGGTTGCTATATTGCGACCAGCTTCAAATGCCGACATATCAGTTTGAGTGATACCACCTTTTTCGATATCTGTCAATAGATTTTTGAATCCATCAATTAAACTCTGACCGTTTGTTTCTTGTGCTAATTTTATTGCTTCAGGGTTTGTTGCAATAAAATTGGAAGGTGAAAGCATATCAATATACTGTTGAGAATAAAAGTTCAATTTCTTTTTCACTTTTTCATCTATCTCAGATGTCGCAATTATTTGTTTCATTAATTGAGAAACCAATAAGTAATTTTGTTTAACAAAATCAAAGTAATAAGGTGCTTCATCCCATTCAGGTGCTTTGAAACGTTTATCACCCTCAGCTGGTTGAATTACCGGATTATAATCTTCAGGTTTAGTTTGGCGTTCAGTAATTCGTTTCCATAATTCCTGTTGACTATTAAAGAAACTTTTGTATAGTTCCTGAACTTTTTCCATTTCTTTAGGCTCGTTCATTAACTTGGTACCAAACTCACCAAATGTATGTGCAATATCCCTGTTATCATGGTTACCGCCCGACTTATTATCAAAATAATTTTGAATAATTTTCTGACTTGCTTTTGTGATACTTTCTGTTAATTCTTCCATTTCTGTTTTTTTTGTATTTTCTGTATGTTCTGTTTTTTTACTATTTTCTGTTTTCATTTCAGACTTCGTACTTATCTGTTTTTTGATACAAAAATAATTAGCAAAAAGGGATAAATAACTTCGTTTTTTTTTATCTGTTTTTATTGATGGCAAGTTACAAATTTATCCAATACAATTCTATTAGTTGCGTATGACTCTTTTTACAAATATTGTATTACCCAATACAACCTTTATAAGATAAATCCCAGAATAGTACTCCGAAATATCAATATATATGGTAGTTGCATCAATTCTTTCTTTTTGAAAAATAAGTTTTCCCATACTGTCATAGATGTAAATATCTGCCATAACATATGAGCTTTTTTCTAAAGTAAACTTTCCATCGTTAGGGTTAGGAAATATTGAGATAGGGCTTAATATTGCTTGTTCTGATTTATCAGATATGCTGTAATAGGCAACCAAATCTCGGCCCTCTATACTATTGTTTTGGCTATGAGCAATTCTCTGATCAATAACAGGAGGGCATGTTTCATCAATTTTGGCGTAAAATTCTCCTCCTGCTAAAACTTCAAATCCAGGATAAAGAGTTATTTCATATTCCGCCAGAAAATTAATGTCTGCCCCATTTTGTATGCTTACATTACCGGATGTTGAAATAGCGTTTTTTGCAACAACCGTAGCTGATGAAATATTGATGAACGGTGGGACAATATAAGGATATGTAATATTACTAACTGTTATATTTGCGGGCGCAAGCAGAGCTTGTATGAGAGAATTATTTGGGATAATATCTAATATTCTTTCTTTTTGCCCAACAGTAAAATCGTTTCTACAGCTGGGGTCTGAATAAGACATAATATTGGCTGTCAGCGGATTATAACCTCCTCCTCCTATGAAAATACACGAGGAGTTTACATTACCTGAAGACAGCGTTGGGTCAGCAGGGGTATCACAAACAAAATCACCACAAGTTGAACAGTTACTTCCGCTTATCGCCTCTGTACAAAAAGATGTTTCGTGAGTATGATACAATCCTAAACAGTGCCCCATTTCGTGAGCCATAGTAGAGCCATTTGTGACTGCATCTTTTTTAATTACAAAAGCTCTGCCGGGTATGCCCGATGCTCGACCATTATATGGAGCATTTGGAACAATATAAATATCAATTGCATTTGAATGTATATTAGTACCTGTAAGCGCATCAAATTCGTCATTGCTGTAATTATAGTAATATGTTTTGTCAATAAATCCAATTCCAATTAGAACAAAGCAAATATTATGTGGATAATATTGGCTTTGCATTTGATTAAATCCATTAATCACATCAGATAAAGATATTACATCATTTCCACCACCATTTTTTTTTCTTATAATATGAATAAACACTTGAATTGTTGCATTGTTTAAACTAACGGATCTGGAATTAGTATTAATATTTTCTAAAAAATCAATGTTTGGTGTCAATGTTCCACATACAGTTTGTGAAAATGAATTAGCAGTTAATAATAAACAAGTAACCGTAGTTAAAATAACTGAGGCCAATTTTACTGGTTTAATGTAACAGAATAAATTTTTCATACGAAAATTTTACTTAAAGAGAATAGTTGTTTTTAATAATACTGCATCAAACCGCCCAGGTTGCAAGTCCTTGCTAATTGTATCAAATTTTCTTATACCTTTTTGAAAATACAGCCCAATAGCATATTTTTTTTTATATTCCCTGCTAATACCCATTAAAATACTTAAGTCGTAATAAGGCATATTATAGCTCCCTTTTCCCCTTCGTACTATACCAAACTCTTTTTTAGCCCTGAAATACTCAGTATATTTAACATAATTTGCAATCATAAAAGAATTTAATATGCCACCAGACATAGAATATATGGCATCTCTTTTAGTTTTTAAAAATCTATACTGAAATAATAAGGGTATATCTGTATAAAAAAGAGAGATACTATGTAAGTAGTATTGGCTAGGATCACATGTCATACAACCTTCGCCCATAACAAAATAATTTTTGTTGCTAAAAAGATTTCTTGACGACAGATACAGTCCACTTTCCAATGTTATATTATTTCTTTTTGAAAATAAAATTTTTACATCAAAACCTATTGAAGGAGAAGAATTATAGTTTTTTACATAAGATGACGCTGAAATTATACCGCTTAATCCAAAATCAACCCTGAAATTTGGTCTAGGGACAGAATCATTTTCTTGTCCAAAAGAATAGGAAAAAAAAGCAATAAAAAATAATGGTATAAATAAAAATTTGCTCATAAATTTATTTTTTGATTTCAATGATTTGTTTTTGTAATTCTTCATTTTGCTTTTGAAGAGCTACAATTTTTTTATTCAACTCAATGACATATAAAAATAACTCTTCTGTTTTTTCTAATTGCTTAACCTGTATCTCACCAATATAAAAACCGTTATTAGCATTAACCTCATTTGCGGATGGCATACCCGGCAAGTGATTGTTTTTAATTAAAAAATCATCCAGTTTTTCTAATGGGAGCAAGTTATACGAGCTACTAAATACGTAATCCGGCCAATTCGCTCTGAGGCGTATTTTAAACTCTTCGGCAATAATTTTTCCTTCAACAGCAAGTTTATAACTAGTGGGAATATACGAAGTTCCAATACCCACACTGCCGTTTGCATTCTAGAATTATGCGATATTTTGTGTTCCTCCCTGCTTAGTTCCTAAAGCTCCTCCGGAATATCCGTATAATACAGGGCCATCAATGGTTTTACCTGCGTAAGTATTAAAATAACCTAAACCATGGAAATTATCCCAAGCTAAATAAATTTGATTTCCATTTATTCTAATATTACCAGCTACATCCAATTTTTCAGTAGGTGTCGAAGTTCCAATACCAACTTTGCCATTCTTTAATACAGTCATTGCATTAGATCTTGCCGAGGAACTTATCCCATTACCAATTATAAATAAAGGGTCTGCTGGAAACCAAGTTCCTGGGTTACCTGAAATGGCATTATATTGTCCTATTACGAATGAACCATAGGCATTTGCAGTTGAACCAAACCCGAATGTTGAAGAATAGTGTCCAGAAGCAGTATTATTATATCCAAAAGCAGTAGAACCGGTACCAGAAGCAATTGTGCCACCTCCAAAAGCTGTTGAAAACCAACCACTCGCTTTTGTGTTTATTCCAAAAGCAGCTGAATAATATCCAATGTTTGCATCGTTCCATGCATTTAATCCACCTGCATTTCCTGCTCTAAATGCGGCTTTATAAGGAATCCACATCATTCTTGTTCCAGGACCATTTACAGGAGTGCTACCAGATGTGCCATTAAATAGAACGCTACCATTTTTAACTTCTAATTTAGCTTGAGGGCTTGTTGTACCAATACCGACATTGCCATTATCAAAAATACTGCTATTGCCAAGCGTAGCTCCATCAGGTGTCCATTTAGGCAAATAATTCAATGTTCCGCTACCGGTAACTACTCCGGAAGTAGTAGCCGAACCAGCAGAAAGGTTGCCGTTCAAATCAGTTACAACAATACGGTTACCTGTACCTGTGAGGGTTTGAAAACGCACACCGCCTGTAGTGTGAAGTTGGGTAGAAGGTAGCGTAGTTCCAATACCTACATTGCCTGTAGTTGTTATCCGCATCCATTCTGAGTCATTCGCTTTAAATACTAATGGTTGTAAATCAAGAGTGCCAACAAAGTTTGTACCGGCTGTTGTGCCCGAATTACCGAGTGTACACCATGAGGGGCTTGAAACATTACATTGAGCATCCGTGTTATTGGTGGTAAATAAAAAACTAATGATAATTAACATTGAAACCTTCGTTGCAATTTTTTTAATTGTTTGTGCGACTTTGCGTTTCATTTTTTTATTATAGGATTTTAATTTAAGAGAGGGGAGGAAAATATTTCAACAAGTGTACCCAACTACCACTTTAATATCATTGCTCCCCAAGCCATTCCAGACCCAACAGCGGCAAATAATAAGGTGTCGCCACGCGTTAACTTTCCGGCTTTATTGGTCTCATCCAATAAAATTGGAATAGATGCGGCAGAAGTATTTCCGTATTGATCCATATTTGTCAATACTTTATCAAAATCAAAATTTATAAGTTCTGCTGTTTTCTTAAGAATTTTAAGACTTGGCTGATGAGGGATCATGTATTTGATATCCTCCATTTTTAATCCGGAATCGGATAAAACGTCTGAAATAACTTTGGGCAATACGCGTATAGAGGTATTGTATATTCCTTTTCCGTCCATTTGCCAATATTGCAAACGGTCTTTTGCTGTATTTTCATCAATCGGGTGTTGTGATCCACCGGCAGGGATATGCCAGATCATTTTTCCACGTCCGTCAGCACCAACTTTTGAAATAACAAAACCTGTTTCATCATCTACACGGGAAAGAACAACAGCTCCTGCACCATCACCAAAAAATACAGCATCTCTGCGTGTCCAGTCGGTAATTGTTGAAAAAGTATCGGCTCCAATTACAAGGATATGTTTGTAATTTCCATTGCTTAAACAATCTGTTGCCAGGCTAATCGCATATAAAAAACCGGTACAAACCGCTACCACATCAAATGCTCCTGCATTAAATGCACCAATTTTTTCCTGAACAAAACAAGCTGTGGAAGGCGCCTTCATATCAGGCGTGGTGGTAGCAAAAATTATTAAATCAATGTCTTCAGGGCTAAGTTTAGCATCAGCAATTGCTTTGAGAGCTGCTTTTGCACCAAGATCTGAGGTGGTTTCGCCTTTTGCAACAATATGTCTTTGTTTGATACCCAGGTTTTCATAAATCCATGAAGATTTAGTATCTACAATGGTTTCAAGGTATTCATTTGTATAAACTCCGGAGGGTGCATAAGAGCCGGTGCCTGAAATTTTTACATTCCGAATGATCTTTTTTTTTGCTGCGCTCATATTTTTGTTGATGAGAAAAGTCTCTCTTAACCCAAGCCCTTCCCGACCTCCACAAAGAGGAAGAGAAGCTGCCTAAAACACTAACCTGTATGCTGGTGCAATGGTTCTGACTCCCTTCGGGAGGTAGGCTTATTTCTTATTCGTCTTTAACAACTTTTTTCTTTTTACCTTTCAACGTGCCTGTAAAAGTGTATTCTTTTTTCAGTTTACCTTTTTTATTTGTCCAATAAGCGGTACCTTCAATATCTTCTCCGGTAATAGTACCTGTCCATTTTAAAAGTTCCTCACCCGGGTTTTTACTTTCGGTTTCAAAAGTAATTATCTTGTTAGCTGCATCAGAAGTATCAAGTTCGGCAGTATAAGCCGAAGGCATGAATTTTTCATCCAGCTTCATTACTTTTGATGTAAATTTATCTGATTTAAAGGTTAGTTCATCCGGTTCAGGATCTCCGGCTTTTTTTCCTTGCTCAGCCAGTTCAATTGTATAAATTTTTCCGGCCAGAAGCTTATCTGGGGCTGGTTTTTTTTGTGCATAAGCACTATTTGATACTGCTAATAAACACAATGTGGCTGTGCTTAATAACCACAAAATACTGTTCTTGCTTTTTGATTTGTAAGTGTTAGTCATATTTTTGCTTTTTTTTTGTGTAAACTACTATAAATGACCTTAAAATATAAGAAAGACGTTCAAATTTTAAAAAAGTTTCAAATTTCAAGTTTTGTTTTAACACAGAACCTGAAACCTGAAACTCTCAGTTTTCGATTTAAAATTAAACGGTCTCTTTTTTATCTTTACTTTCTTGTTTCCACCATTCAGAAGCCCAGTTTGTAAATTTATTCAAACCTTTGCTTTGTAAATTAAATAGTGATTCAATTTGAGCATTGATACTTGCTCCAAATTTTTCGTTGAAATTCACAGCAAGATTCGTATGTTTATTATAGAAATCAAGGATTTCTTTTGTGTTTTTAATAGTTAACTGGTGTGATGCTTCAAAATTTTCGTGAATTAATTCCAACACTTTTTCCGGTTGTGTGCTATTCGATTCTTTAAGAGCATCAACTAATTTTGTGTTAAAATCAACATTCATTTCCATTTGTCTTGTGTATGAATTGATGATACTGTCAAGCGCATCTTCTGCTAATTCAACAGATTTACCAAATGTGCTTTTTAGTGTGTCAGTAACAGAATCCTGAATTTCTTTCTGATTCAATTTTTCTTTGATCGAATCAACGATTTTTTTATTGGAATCCAATGCGTCACCAATGTGTTTTGAACAATGATCTCTCTTATTGTTTCTTTGGATTTTTCAGCAGTTCCTTTAATACTGCTTTTAATTTTTTCAGCTTTTTCGTTTAATGTGGTGTTCATTTGGCCTGTTTTTATGGGATTATTTTGTTAATTAAGCAAATAAACAATTTTGCAGTAGGCAATCAAGAAGAAATTTGACAATTAAGCAATTATACAGTAGGCAATTAGTGATTCGTTAAATTTGTAAAATTGCCGACTGATAAATTGTTAAATTAAATAATTGCCTACTGTATAATTGCAAAATTGTTTAATTATTTTTATTAATTATTTGCAGTAGTTGTTTGTTTCTTAGTTCCGTTGCTGCCTGTGAAAGTGTTGTTTTTGAAAAAATCAACAACATTTTTTGTTTCAAAACCTTTTGTGTTGTATGAATTGGTTAAGTCTGACCAAAATTTTAAATTAGTATTAAAATTAGCATTCATTTGGTCATTCAATTTGTTGAACATTTCTTTGTTGGTTTCAACAGAAGGTGTAGCAACTTTGGTATATGAATCAACAATTGATTGTATTTTTTCTTTAGAAGTTGCAACAGTAGTTTCAAATTCTTTTTTCCAATTTTCAGTCCACTCAGCAGTAGTTGTTTTTGTAGTATCAAACTGCTTTGTTAATGACTCAAATGATTTTTTGTTAAAAGCAGTAATTTCTTCTACTTGCTTTTTGTATGAATCAATAATTTTTGCTGTTGAATCTTTTGAAAATGTTTCTGAACTGGCTTGTTTACCAAAATCCATTGCAGTTTTCATTGTAGCTTTCGACATATTAGTGATCGTTTCAATGTTCTTTTGTAAAATTTCAGCAACTTTTTCTGAAACTCCGAATGAACTGCTGAAATTATCTTTGTTGATTCCTGCGAATGCAGTATTCATTGTTTTATTATAAATATCACTTGCAGATTTCATTTGTTTGTTTTGAGTTTCAATGATTGTTGCAGTTGTATCCTGTAACCATTTCATTGTTTCGCTTACATTCTTTTTGAATGTTTCTGTTGCATCAGTGAATTTTTTTGTTGTCATTTTTTTGTTTTTTTTTGGGATTAATTTGTCCGCAAAGGTAAGACAAATATCTTACTAACAGACGTTGTTCATAACTTTTTAAGTATTTTCAAATATTTTTATTAACTAGCCCTCCCTTTATTAAAACACAAAAAAACTGAATTAAGTCGAATAAAACACATATTCTATCTATTCGTTTTAATTTAGTTTTTATTTGTAATTAGCTAATAATGATGCAATTGATAAGTGAATTTATCAATTCATCTTCCATAGAAGAGGGGTGAATTTGCAAATTAAATGTTATGTGCCTTATTTTTTACTTTCCTGTTTCCACCACTCAGAAGCCCAATTTGTAAATTTATTTAAGCCTTTGTTCTGAAGATTAAAAAGAGACTCTATTTGGGCATTTATGCTTTCTCCAAATTTTTGATTGAAATTTACAGCCAAGTTGGTGTGCTTATTATAGAAATCAAGTATCTCTTTTGTATTTCTGATGGTCAACTGGTGTGAGGCTTCAAAATTTTCGTGAATTAATTCCAACACTTTTTCCGGATGAGCAGTATTTGATTCTTTAAGAGCATCAACCAGCTTGGTGTTGAAATCAACATTCATTTCCATTTGTCTGGTGTATGAGTTGATAATGCTGTCAAGAGCATCTTCTGCAAGCTCAACTGATTTTCCAAAAGTTGTTTTTAGAGTATCTGTAACAGAGTCATCCATGTCTTGCTGATTAAATTTTTCTTTTATTGAATCAACAATTTTTTTGTTAGAATTCAAAGCCTCTCCAATGTGTTTTGTATTAGAGTCAATGATCTCTCTTATTGTTTCTTTTGATTTTTCAGCAGTACCTTTAATACTGTTTTTTATTTTTTCTGATTTTTCGTTTAATGTGCTATTCATTTTTTCTGTTTTAGATTAAACCTATATATATTATGACTAATAATCGATATTTGTCGGCAAAGGTATAAAAATACTTGTTACTAACAAATAATGTGTATAACTTTTTTAATTAAATTTAAAATCACCTTTTAAAATAAAAATTATTTCCTAACTAGGTCGTTTTCTTTGCGGCATAACCATAGCTTTCCAAACAAATAAACTATTAAAGGCAATTCG
>JAIOQD010000557.1:0-1672 GCA_021413595.1 Bacteroidota bacterium
AGGTTTAATTGAAACGGAAGGCAAAAAAATTCGTGTACTCAATGCAAAAGCCTTAGTGAAGATCGCAAATTTTTATTGAAAAATATACAGAGATTAATTTGCATGGCAACACACGTTCCTCCTTGTTTTATATTCCGAATATTTTTTACAAAATAAATAATGCTGCAAGTATCATAACAATTATGATAACAATATATTGCCACACATCTGGGAAATAGGTTCTGACTGTTTCCCAAATTTTTTTGAGTTTTTCCAATTTTTGGATTATTTAAAATAAGTTTTTACTGAGCCTAAAAACTCATCAAAACAAGCTTTGTTCCCGGCCACAATTTCTTCCCCGAAAATATAATCATCATTGCCTTTGAAATCGGATACTGTTCCACCGGCCTGTTGTACGATAAATGCTCCCGCAGCCACATCCCAGGCGTGTAAGCTGTATTCATAAAAGCCATCGAACCTGCCACAAGCAACGTAAGCTAAATCAGTAGCGGCAGAACCTAATCTGCGCAAACCACGTGTGTTTTTCATAAAATGTTTGAACAACTCCATGTATTCATCTTGCCGCTCATAATTATAATATGGGAAACCTGTTGCAATCAATGAGTTGGCCAATGTCTTGGTTTTTGACACACTTATTTCTTTTTCGTTCAAATAGGCCTTACTTCCTTCCCAGGCATAAAAACATTCATCCAGATTTATTTCATAGATCACACCAAGTACTAATTTATCATTTCGCATTAAAGCAATGCTGATAGCAAAACATGGAATCCCATGAATAAAATTTGTTGTCCCATCCAATGGATCAATGATCCAATTATAAATATCGCCTTTTTTAGATGAAGTACCTTCTTCTGCAATAAAACCTGCCTCCGGTAATAACAAAGCAAGACCTTCTACTAATTTGAGCTCAGATGTTTTATCCACATAAGAAACAAAATCATTTTTACCCTTTATCTCAACGCTTTCTGTTGAAAATTTCAATCTTTCACTCTTTATGAAAAGCCCAACTTGTTTAGTTAGTTGGCATACATCTTGACAAAGCTTTTGCATTGAATAATTGTATAAAATAGTTTGTTCACAAAATTACAATTTTTAAATATAGGAGCTAAGTAAATCCGAATCTAAAATTTATACCATTTGTAGAGATAGTGGAGGAGCCAATTAAAATAGGACTATTTTAAATATATAATTGGTCTTATTCAGCCCGAAAGCTTTTAAAACATTAGCTATGTTTTTTTTTATTTATGAGTTTTAGCCAGATTTGAGAGCTTCTGCAATTTTGATAAATTATTTCTGTATTTTTGAAATCAAAGATGAAAAAAGAAAAATTTAAATACATTTTAATTAAAAATTTGATAGCCACTATTTTGTTGTCCTTGTTGTTTTTTGTTTCTTCTATTTTATCCGCTCAGGAAATACCTGTAGTAAATGTTACGTTAAAATTAAAGATCACAAATGGTGATTTGAAAAATTCCAAGATCACTATCACAAAAACAGATGCCCCCTATATTGTGATAGAACCTAATAAAGAAGGTGATGCCGTGGATCTGCCATTAGGTTTTGAATATACAATTACATTTACTAAAATGGGGTATAACACTAAAAGAATGTTAGTTGACACTCATGTTCCCGAAAATAGGGAAAAGGGGGATTTTGAAAGGCAGATTGCTGA
>JAIOQD010000557.1:1707-5597 GCA_021413595.1 Bacteroidota bacterium
TGAAAGGCAGATTGCTGATGTACCGTTAGAAAAACTATCCGGGAAGTTGGAAGATAATTATGTGCAGATGATCGGTAAAATTAAATATAGTATGAGTAAGGCTGATTTTGATTTTGATAAAGGGGCTGTTCCCAAAGAGGATAAAACAAAAAAAATTGACAAGATACCTTTGGCCATAAATCCAAAACCAATCTCCACTCCGCCAAAGCAAGTTGAGCCAGTTCTGGTTCCTACTGTTGTTGATAAATCCGATCCTTTTTCCGATAAACCTACAGGAAGAAATAAAGTAGTGAAAGTTATTTCAGAAGATTATAAAAAAATCACTTTAATAACTCTTACTATTGATGGCAAAGACATTATTTACAAAAAAGAAGAATATGATTGGGGAACGTTTTTTTATAAAGAAGGTAAACGGATCACAGGAGACACATTTACAAATGAAACACTATAGTTAATTTATTAATCGTTTTTTCAAATGAGTACATCATTAAATTTTTAAAATTGATTTACGTTCTATTTTTTTGAAAAACCAAATGCCTGTAACTCCTAGTAAAAACAATATTGTTGAAATTAATTCGGCTTGGGTAAAAGAAAAATTTCCAATATGATAAAGTGTGTTTACTCGTATTTTTTCAATAAAAAAGCGTTCAACACCATTAAATATTAGGTAAACAGAAAACAACATGCCGGGAGTAGTAATACGTTTACGCAAGTACCACAACACAAAAAATAGCCCCACACACATTATAGTTTCATAAAAAGGTGTAGGAAATACAGCCGGTACAAGGTGGTTACAATATTTAGCATCAAAGCAATTAGCGATAGGTTCACCAACACTATTAACATTATTTGGATAGTCATAGGCCCATACCCAGTCCGGTGCCCAATTTAGCCAACTTGGTTTTGGAGCCACATTATCTATTCCCCAGTCACCATCTCCTGAAACATGGCATCCAACGCGACCGATCGCATACCCTAACATTAATGATGGTACAGAAGAATCTATCAAATGAGTAATGGTAATTTTATTTTTGTGACCGTAATAAATTAAAGCAGCCGAAGCCATTATAAGTCCGCCATACATTGTTAACCCACTAAATGAGAGCAATGCATCAATAGGATCTGCAATAAAATCATTCCAATTCTCCAGATTATGAAAAATTTTAGCTCCTATTATTCCAGCGAAAGCAGCAATAAGTGTCATATTTCCAACATGCTGGTAAGGATGCATCTCTTCCTCAACCCAAACAGGTTTGTCTAATTTTGTTTTTTCTTTTTCACGATATTTCAAATAAGCCGAAAGTACTGCAAAAATAATGGCACCTAACAAATTACCCTGAGCAGAAAGTATAAAACCTTGTGTATTTTCTGTAAATGCAGAAAAATTAAGGAATATGAATACAGCTTTGTATCCGATTAAAAATCCTATGATGCCGGAGGTAACAAGTTCCGCTGTGGTAGCTTTTGCTCCTTTTAAAATTTTTACGGTAGTAGAACCTACGAGTCCTTCTTTTTCTTTTCTTTTTAATTCCAGCGTCCAAAAATAGGCAGCTACTAAAAAAGCAACAGCAACAAAAAAACCAAAACTCTGAATCATCTTAAGGAAAGGCAAGTCCAATCCAAATAGGTCTTTTACTGCGTAATATATTGAAGGATACATATAGGTTTATATTAGTCAAATAATGATGTTAAATGTAAAAAAACGTATTCTACTTAATTTTGTACTAATAACATTAAGTTTCCAACCTCTTTTTAAGGGATAAAAAACTTGAATGAGGTGCAAAAAAATCCAGAAACCGCGAATTTACAAATAATGCTTTAGAATTACGAATCCAATGTGATTTGTGTGGTTGTAGTAACACTTGAACCACAATTAATTGTATTTTAGCCTTCCGAATCTTAAAGGAGTTAGGAATATTAAAAGGACTCTACTAAGGATTCGTATAATTATATTTTTTGATATAGGATTTTTTAGATTTTGTTTTTATGAAAATAGCACTTATCGGTTATGGGAAAATGGGTAAAGAAATTGAACAAATTGCTATATCACGCGGACATACCATTGTGTTGAGAGTAGATGTGAATAATAAAAAAACATACGATATCGAAGAGTTGAAAAAGGCTGATGCTGCTATTGAATTCAGTACTCCCGAATCGGCAATTGATAATATTTACAAATGTTTTGAAGCCGACTTGCCTGTTGTAGTTGGTACTACCGGTTGGCTTAATAAGTTAGATGAAGTAAAACAAAAATGCATTGAAAAAAATCAGGCTTTATTTTATGCTTCAAATTACAGTATTGGGGTAAATTTGTTTTTTAAATTAAACGAATATTTAGCAACATTGATGAAGCCTTATCCTGAATATAATGTTTCAATGGAAGAAATTCATCATGTTCACAAATTGGATGCTCCAAGTGGGACGGCAATTTCGCTTGCAAATCAAGTGATGGAGCAGATAGAAAACAAGCGGAAATGGGTGAACAATTCAACAAATAATGTTAATGAATTAAGCATTATTTCAAAGCGTATTGATGAAGTTCCCGGAACACACACAGTTACTTACGGTTCAGCGGTAGATGAAATAAGTATTACACACCTGGCTCATAATCGCAAAGGATTTGCATTAGGAGCTGTGATTGCAGCCGAATGGATAATTGGTAAAAAGGGAGTTTTTGGAATGAGTGATTTGATGACAAATTGAAAACAATCGGTCATGATAATCGAACTTGTCTAGGTGTTCAGCTGATTATCTCAACGAATTAGCTTATATACAATTTAATAAATTCACATTATTTAACAATTGATAAATAATAAAAATTACAAATCTTTGTTCTTGAGACCTAAAACGGAGAACTCAAATTTTTTAACTTTAAAACTCTTAATTTAATATATGGATACTTCCTATTTATTGCTCATACTTTTTTCAATTACAACCATCATCGGGTTATGGAAATTATTTTCATTGGCAGGTGAAGATGGTTGGAAAGCGTTTGTTCCCTTTTATAATTTTATTATTTGGTTAAAATTAATTAAAAAACCATGGTGGTGGATTTTCTTAATAATTACCCCCGGTGTAAATTTTTTAATGTTTGGAATTATGAGTTTGCTTTTGGCAAAAGCTTATAACAAACGTTCGTTTCAGGATAAAGCTATTGCATTTTTATTTGGATTTATTTATTTGCCTTATATTGCTTTCCAAAAAGATACAAAATATGTAGGCCCTGAAGATACAAGTAAACTTAAACCTTCTATTGCTCGTGAATGGACCGAAGCAATTGTATTTGCTGTGATTGCTGCAACCGTTATCCGCACATTTTTCTTTGAAGCCTTTACTATTCCAACATCATCATTAGAAAAATCAATGATGGTAGGGGATTATCTATTTGTAAGCAAAGTAAGTTTTGGTGCCAAAATTCCGAATACGCCATTATCATTCCCTTTCGCTCATCATACCTTGCCATTTACTGAAAACACAAAATCGTATTTAGAATGGTTTAAACTGCCTTATTTTCGTTTGCCCGGATTAGCTTCCGTAAAAAACAATGATATTGTTGTTTTTAATTATCCTGATGGGGACACAGTTGCGCTGTATGCTCAGGATCAAAGTTATTATCAGTTGATAAGAGATTATGGTCGCAATATTGTATGGAACAGCAAGGAAATTAACCCGCAAACAGGGAAGCCTTATTTTGGCAAAATAGTTGCCCGACCACCTGATAAGCGTGAAAACTACGTAAAACGTTGTGTGGCCATTGCCGGTGATACTCTTTCAATCAGAGATCAGAAATTATTTTTAAGCGGTAAGCCGGCTTACGTTGCTGAAACAATGCAGTACACTTACAAAGTGAGAACAGACGGTACTAATTTTAGTCCAAAGCTGATCGAAAA
>JAIOQD010000558.1 GCA_021413595.1 Bacteroidota bacterium
TGATCAACAAGATTCGCGGCTATTGTTGCCTGTTCATCTTGCGATAAACCTCCCAATGGGTTTAAAATAGCATCATAATTAGGGCATTCCGGATTATAACCAACCTGGATAATAGGCTCCATTCCGTTTGCACGGATTGAATCAATCAACCGTTTTAGCTTCGTTACATTTGTTATTGCAAGGCTTGTTCTGTTAAAGGAATAAAGGGGCCGGAAATTGACCTCAATACCTCCAATGCGTATATATTTTACACCACTTGCGCCTATGTCGTCCCAATAATTATCTAAATAACCTATACTCGGATTAGCAACATACCAGGCATTCTGCCCATATAATGTTGGAGAAATTGTTTGGGCTTTCAGGCAACTACCAGCACTGCCGAATAGTAATAAACTGATTGCCAGCAATAGTTTGTTTTTTGATTTCCTCATGGTCATTGTTTTTTTAAGATTATTAAAATTGGTTTGTCTTACTGAGGATTTTTGTTAAAAAAACAATAGCCGGGTTCAGCAAAAGAATAGCCAAACCTCCTTTTTTTAATTTGAACCAAAATAACTATTCGATGAAATAAAACTTTGAATAGATAAAATCAGGATAAAAGTAGCTGACCCATTCAGCAATTTTTTAAGACAGGCCGATTAATTCATGGCTATTAATTAAGGACAATCAACGAAAATCTAAAGCAAAAGCTAAGGCGGCAAATTAACTTTGACTAATACTATTTTCAAATGTAAAACCTGACAAAATGAAAAAAAAGATCAAATTTTTCCTGCTAATAAGTTCAATAATTTTAATTCATGAACTTCAAAATTGCTTTTCTCAAAGCATTTCCATAGCATCAGGGGGAAAACATGCTCTTTTCCTCTGTAACAATAGCACCATTATGTCCTGTGGAAAAAATAGCAATGGACAATTGGGCAATGGGACGGTCTCCATTAATCCTAATTCCACTCCCGTTCTGGTAAATTCACTTAACAGCATCAATTCAATTGTAGGAGGAGAGGGGCATTCCCTTTTTCTAAAAAATGATGGTACTGTATGGGCTTGTGGAGATAATTACTATGGACGATTGGGCGATGGGACAAATGTTGACAAACCTACCCCAATACAGGTAAATTCATTGAGTGGTATCATTGCCATTTCGGCAGGATATGAACATTCTCTTTTTCTGAAAAATGATGGTAGTGTTTGGGCTTGCGGATTCAATGATTTTCTGCAATTGGGTGATGGTACAACTTCAAATAGATACATACCCGTTCAGGTAAGTTCCCTCAGCGGCATCATAGCTATATCGGCAGGGTATCAACATTCCCTTTTCCTGAAAAATGATGGTACTGTCTGGGCTTGTGGGGCCAACCAGTCCGGAGAACTCGGTGATGGAACAACTATCGCCAGGTCTATCCCCGTCCAGGTAAGTTCTCTTATAGGTATTACCGCCATTTCAGCAGGGGGGTATTTTTCCCTTTTTCTGAAAAATGATGGCACGGTTTGGGCTTGCGGAACCGATGGATATGGGCAATTGGGTACTGGAAGTTCCGGTAATACGTCCAGTCCTGTTCAGGTTACATCCCTTTCAGGGATTACCGCCATTGCGGGAAATGATAATCATTCCATGTTTCTTAAAAATGATGGCAGCGTTTGGGCATGTGGTCGCAATCATTATGGTGAATTAGGCGATGGAAGCACTGTTGATAAATCCATACCTGTTCAGGTTAATTCACTCTCCGGCATTACCGCCATTGCTGCCGGAGGGCTTTCTTCCCTTTTCCTGAAAAATGACGGCAGCGTTTGGGCTTGCGGGTACAATGGTTATGGCCAGTTAGGCGATGGAACAAATGTTGATAAATCCATTCCTGTACAGGTTATTGGTTTGTGCATGGCCTGTGCTTCACCACCGGCACCCACAGCAGCCAATGCCACTTTATGTGCTAATACTACCGCAAGTTTATCAGCAACAGGAACCGGTACTTTAGGCTGGTACAATCAGGCTGTTGGCGGAACTTATTTAGGCGGTGGAGCAAATTACACCACAGCAATATTAACTACCAACACTACTTATTATGTACAGGATAGCACTTGCGCAGCAAGTACAACCCGCAAAGCAGTAATTGTTACAGTAAACCCATTGCCTGTTGTTACTGCCAGTGCAAGCACTGCAACGGTATGTGCAGGAAGTTCAGTTACATTAACTGGCGGAGGAGCAAGCTCTTATATATGGTCTGGTGGAATTAATGATGGACAAGGATTTATACCAACAACCACCGCTACCTATACCGTTACCGGAACAGATGGAAATAATTGTTCCAATACCACAACAAAAACGATAACTGTAAATTCTTTGCCAATAGTTACGGCCAATGCAAGTGCCACCAATGTATGCGAAGGAACTTCGGTTATATTAACAGGCGGTGGAGCAAGCTCTTATATATGGACAGGGGGAGTTAATGATGGGCAAGGATTTGTACCAACAACCACCACTACCTATACGGTTACCGGAACAGATGGAAATAATTGTTCCAATACTGCAACAAAAACGATAACTGTAAATTCTTTCCCGGATATAACTACTAATTTAAACGGGCTTACCATTTCCGCGAACCAGGTTGGAGCCTTATACGAATGGCTGGATTGCAACAATGGCAGTTCAACAATTATTGGAGCGAATAATCAAAATTACACAGCTGCAGCAAGTGGAAATTATGCGGTAATCGTAAAAATGAATAATTGTTCAGATACATCAACCTGTGTAAACATAATTACTACCGGGATTGAAAAAATAATAAAAGATAAGGTTCAGCTAACAGTTTTCCCAAACCCGGGTAATGGCATACTAACCATAAAATCAGCAAGCGAAGGAATTTATTCGATCCAGTCTGAATCAGGACAAATGATTCAGACATTTAACTTAAATACTTCAAATAATTACACCATAAATATTGAAAACCTAAGCTCCGGAATTTATTTCATTGTTGGACTTAATGATAATCAAATGATCAATCAAAAGGTGGTGATAGCGAGATAAGTTTGAGTGTGGGAAACTCCAACTATTCAAAAAACAAACGCAGACCCAGTTAGCATTTCAATATCCTATACCCCAAAGAAAAAAAATGCTCGTCTTCGACCTGACAAAAGGAAAACTTGCTGCAAAGTAGACAGACAATGCTTCTAATGTCACCCCATTTGCACTCACATTTGCTTTTGCTTAATTTTGTTCTTTTAATGAATAAGCAAAAGCAAAAGAGAGCGCAAGCCATCGCACCCGCAATGTTTTACGACTGGTGTAAAATCAACACGAATCGAACTTGACGGCCAAAGAAACGGCAGCAGCCAACATCGGCTAAGTGTTATGGCCGTAGTCAGTTCATGATTTCAGTTCGCTTTCAAAATTGGTCGCAGCAAAAAACATTTTAAAGCGGCAGAAAAATATTTTTATTTTGTTTTTTGCTGCTTGTAAAATTTATCATTACGTTTACGAATGATAACGGCCACAACACCAAGCCAACCGTTAGGCAAAATAAGCAGGAAAGAAAAAAGTAGTATTAAATCGCAATTTTTCTACCGACACATTTTTTTTACGCTGGAATTAATGGTTGAATTTTTGTTCTACGAC
>JAIOQD010000513.1 GCA_021413595.1 Bacteroidota bacterium
AAATGACCTCAATACGACAAAGTATATTTAACATAACATTAGTTTACTTCAAATGAATTGTCTTCTTTCGGAAAAATAATTGCTGGTTGAAAATTTTTGCTTCCTGTATTTCCATCCCGGCCGAGGCGACAATGCTACCCTTATAGCCTCGGCAAATCCTAAGCCCTTACAGGGTCATTCATATATACTTTTTGTTTTTCTTTCGTTCTTATTACCTAAATTATCAGGCGTTCATCATTCCGGTTATTGATTATAAACACCGGTGCTTCTTCTATTAAATTAACCACGTATATTAAATCTTCTCAATGATAATACTTACAATGTTAATCAATGTACGCCTCTGTTAAAGCATTATGATTTTTTGATTTTAAAACTTGTATCTGCATTTGTTTTGTTTTTTATTTCAATAATTGATTTTCTAATTGAAATGAAATTACAAATCATTCTAAAAATCAAAATTGATAAATATCAATGGAATTAATAGCTATAACAATTAGTATTGTATTATTAATTAAATACCTATATCATGAAACTACAATCATTTACCCTGCACAATTATAAAAAGATACCACAAATAAATAAACTCACGGAAGCACAAATTGAAGCTATTGAGGTTGTTGGAAACGTACTGCCTTTTAAAACAAATAATTATGTGGTGAACGAACTTATTGATTGGAATAACCTTGAATCAGACCCGATTTTTAAATTAACATTTCCTCAAAAAGGAATGTTGAGTAAAGAGCATTATGATACTATGAAAATAATACTCGCTCATACCCGGGATAAAAATATTATTAAAAATACTGCGAATATAATTCGTCATGAATTAAACCCGCATCCGGCAGGCCAGTTAGAGCATAATGTCCCAATGTTAAATGGAGAAAGGCTAACAGGGATGCAGCATAAATATAGAGAAACGTTATTGTTCTTTCCTAGCCAGGGACAAACCTGCCATGCCTATTGCACGTTTTGTTTCCGCTGGCCACAATTTGTAGGTATGGATGAGCTGAAGTTTGCCGCAAGGGAATCATCTCATCTGAAAGATTATGTGGTAAAAAACAAGGAGGTCACAGATATTTTATTTACAGGAGGAGACCCCATGATAATGAAAGCTAAAATATTTGCAAGCTACATCGAACCTTTATTGGAAGCAAAGCCTGAAAATTTACAAACAATAAGAATAGGTACAAAAGCGCTTGGTTACTGGCCTTATAAATTTGTTTCTGATGATGATGCAGATGAACTTTTAAATCTTTTTGAAAGAATTGTAAAGAGCGGCATTAACCTCACTATTATGGCACATTTCAGCCATCCGGTTGAATTAGATACCGATATAGTGAAAACAGCAATTGCACGTTTAAGAAGTGCGGGAGTTCAAATCAGAACACAATCGCCTGTACTGAAACATATCAACGATTCACCGGAGGTATGGGCCGAAATGTGGCGCAAACAGGTAAATTTAAATTGCATTCCCTATTATATGTTTATTCCAAGAGATACAGGTGCGCAGGATTATTTTGCATTAACCTTAGAGAAGGCATGGATAATTTTCAGAGAAGCATACCAGAAAGTTAGTGGCGTTTGCAGAACCGTAAGAGGACCAAGCATGTCCTGCACTCCCGGGAAGGTTCAGATACTTGGTGTTTCAGAATTAAAAGGAGAAAAAGTATTTGTGTTACGTATGCTTCAGGGTAGAAATTCTGATTGGGTAGCTCGGCCTTTTTTCGCTGAATTTAACCCTAATGCTATTTGGATGGACGATTTAAAACCAGCATTTGATGAGGACAAATTTTTCTTTGAAGATGAATTGGACATACTGTTCAATGAACACATTACAGATGTGGAAGTAGAAAATTTTGAATAATAATGAATACTCCGTTTAATTATAATCCCCCAATAAAGTATGATGCAATTTTTGCTATACATAGCAGCGATAGTAATTATAGTGTATGCCTTGTATAAAATGTTATGGAACTCTAAAAACAACATAAACATTGACGAAGAAGACACGCCTTTGGGAATATAAATAAAATATAAGTCGTCTTACATCTACAGCTTGTTACCTTTTCCAAAGTAATAGAAGCAACTTAAATTATTTCTTTTTCTCAAACAAAACTGAACAAAATCGCATACCATTATTGCACACCTCCTCACAAAAAAAAACTTACATTTCTGCAAGAGTTTTTATTTTGAAAGTGGACTCCACGGACAAAATTTCGAACCAGTTACTAAAGGACATTGAAACGCTATCGAGTTTAAAACGGTACATTTTAAGTCATTAGAAGGTTAGACATTTTGTAAATCAAATCCATAGTGTAAACATCGAAAAAACTCGAGCCAATTTTAATCAAAAGGGCTAATATCGGATCACTTCTGATTAAAACTTGTAACTATACCCAAGTCTTATTACTTGTGTTTCATAATAGTCGGTGCTACTATATTTAAAGCCTTGCCCTTGAATTTCCTTTTTAATAATCATTGTGTTT
>JAIOQD010000514.1 GCA_021413595.1 Bacteroidota bacterium
ACTAACTTTTTTGTTATGTTAGCGTAATCAACCATCACCCTTGTTTGTGAAGGAACCCATGGACCGGCTTCTGTTGGGATCAGTTGCTGTTGAATTCGTGCGCGATCCACTAAATTAAAGTTTACATCTTTAGTGATCTCCAAATCCAATTGTTTGATGGCAAAGGTGGTATCTGTGATCCATAAGGTTCCTGAATAAGCAAGATCCTTTTTGTTTTTAGGGCGTACATCCACACGGTAACACTTGGTACTATCAATAAGTATGCTATCAATTAAATAATAATTATAAAACAGCATTGCATTATCAGCGATAGGCGAAAGAAAATCCTTTCCCTGGATAGCCACATTATTATTACAGAAATTATAATTTTGAAAATCAGTAGCGGTAAGTTGTGAAGCAGAGCTTCCATCTTTCATTCCAACAAATTTAACATGAAGCGCATTTACATTTTCGCGTTTTTTTTCTCCTTCTTTTTGATAATAAATTTCTGAGATCACTTCACTCATTGCAACCGGAAGATTGGAACTGCTTTCCTGACCTGAAATATTATCTAAGCTGTCCCACATTGCGGTGATGGGGCGAAATATTTTTCGTTTTCGCATACGTTCAGTTACATTATCTATGTCTGCTTCTTGCTTGGTATAGCTGATAAATTGAACGGATTCCAGATTATCACGATTGTACTTTACCTTATTATCCATTGCATTTTTAATGATACGTATTGCAGGATTTATTCCAGGACGAATTTCAATGGTGCTTAAATTGAGAGCTTCTGTGCTTAATTGGAAATTGATAATTTGAATTTGTCCTTTTTTTACTGCTTTTGCTTTTGACTGATATCCCAATTGAGAAATATAAATGGAATCTTTAGGTACAGTTGTTTGTATAAAATAATTTCCTTCAAAATCAGTAGTGGTGCCAACGAGTGTTCCTTTAAAGAAAATATTTACAAATGGTATGCCTCTGTTGGTTGCTATTTCAGTAACCTTTCCTGTAATAACAGTCTCCTGCTGTGCCATAAGCGATGAGCTTAAAACAAACAAAAACAAAAACAGGTATGTTACTCTTTTTATTACCATTATTAGTAAGTGCTCTGAATGTCAATGTGGGCAAGCTATCTATTTAAGTTCTAATAAAACCACATTTTCCACATGATGTGTTTGTGGAAACATATCCACAGGCTGCACTTTGGTAACTTTATATTTTTCATTTAAAAAAGCCAGATCACGTGCCTGAGTTGCCGGATTACAGCTTACATAAACAATCCGTTGAGGTGCTATTTCTAATATTTTTTTTGTAACATCATCGTGCATTCCTGCACGTGGAGGATCAGTGATGATTACATCCGGCTTTCCATTTTCATTTATAAATGAGTCGTTCAGCACATCTTTCATATCACCTGCGTAAAAAACAGTATTACTGATATTATTTATTTGTGAGTTTATTTTTGCATCTTCAATAGCAGCCGGTACATATTCAACACCCACTACTTTTTTTGCCTGATGTGCAACAAAATTAGCAATGGTGCCTGTCCCGGTATATAAATCATATACAATATCTGTGTTTTTTATGGCCGCAAGATTCCGTGTAACCTTATATAATTCGTATGCCTGATCGGAATTGGTCTGATAAAAACTTTTTGGACCTATTTTAAATTTCAGGCCTTCCATGTTCTCATAAATACTGTCGTTTCCTTTAAACAGTATTATGTCAAGATCACCGATAGTATCATTCCGCTTGGAATTAATAACGTATTGTAAGGACGTTATCTGAGGAAATTTAGTTGCAACATGATTCAGTAATTTTTCAATTACTTCCTGATC
>JAIOQD010000515.1 GCA_021413595.1 Bacteroidota bacterium
ACCTTCTTTTCAGGCAGCTGTTCATTCTTCCAATGCACATCATCAGAATAGTGTTTCATCAAGAGCTACAACTTCAGTGGTTATTGGTACTTCCATGTATGATTTACAAACAAATGCTTCTGTATGTAATCGTATTGTATTAAATGCTGATGGTACTGTTGCTGCCACATGGACGATGTCGCATGATGCTGCTCCAACCTCATCACCAGATCGTGGTACCGGTTATAATTATTTTAATGGCACAGCCTGGGGAGCTCCTCCTGCAACTCGTATTGAAACTATCCGTTGCGGATGGCCTAATATTGCTGTTACAGCAACAGGTGGAGAAGTGATCGTATCTCACGAAGCGACTTCTGGAATTGGAAACATGCATGTTTTAACAAGACCCGTTAAAGGTACAGGTCTATGGAACGATACAACACTTGGTTATCCCGATGTATGGCCACGTATGGTTGTTGGAGGTGCTAATGGAAATACGGTTCATATAATTTCACAAACTACTGGTGTTGATGGAGTTCCATTTCACGGGCAGGATGGAGCAATTGCTTATTCACGCTCACTTGACGGAGGTATCACCTGGGATAAATACCATACGGTAATAGCTGCAATAGATTCATCCAATTATTTGGGTTTTGGTGGAGATTCTTATGCAATAGATGCAAAAGGCGATACAATTGTTATTGTTGCCGGAGGATTTGATGTAGATGTGGTTTTACTTAAATCTATTGACAATGGTACTACATGGACCAAAACAATTGTAAAACAATTCCCAATTGCTTTATACTCTTCAGAAACGATGACCACTGATGTTGATAATGATCAGATAGCTGATACTCTAGAAACAAATGATGCTTCAGTTGCTGTATTGTTAGACAATCAAGGGAAAGCGCACGTGTGGTTTGGTAGAATGAGAGTGATTTGTGATGATCCTGGAACAGCTAGCGGACAAGGATTATCTTATTTTCCCGGTACTGATGGTTTATACTATTGGAACGAAGACATGACAACCGGACCAGGTGTTTGTGCTTTTGCTCAGGATATTGACGATAATCAACAATTAGATGTAGGTGCTTGGGGTAGTTACCAAACATCATTATCTTCTATGCCAAGTGCGGGTATTGATCCTGCAGGTAACATTTATCTTTCATACGGAAGTATTTATGAAGGAATTTCAGACGATGGAACCGTTGCCGGAGGAAAAAGTTATCGTCACACTTATTTGTTGAGATCCAGTGATAATGGAGTTACTTGGTGTGGCCCTATTAATGTTGTAGATCCTGATAATGATCCGATTTATGACTATACTGAAGGTGTATTTGGAGCAATTTCAAAAAATATTAACGACAAGGTTCATTTGATTTATCAAAAAGATTCAAGTCCCGGACATGCTTTAGGTACTGCCGGTACTGACCCACAAAGTGGTAATGAATCAGAGATTGTTTATGTAACCCTCCCTATTACTGATTTTGATGCTTTTCCGGCTAATACTTGTGATAGTCTTTTCTATTTTCCAGTTAATGTGGGTATAAAGGAAAGTAAGGAAAACGGAAGTACTGTTAATCTGTACCCAAATCCGGCTACAAATTCAGTTAACTTATTATTTAATTTAAGTAATGCTGAAAAAGTAAATGTAAGAATTTACAATGTAGTTGGGCAAGAGCTAAGTAATTTCGAAAAAGAATTACAGGAAGTGAACTATTCTTTAAATATTAAACTTGAAAATTACAAACAAGGAGTTTATTTTGTGAAATCAACAATTAAAGGAAAATTGGTTACCAAAAAATTGGTTGTTGAATAAATAATGTATCGTATTGTTAAAAGCCTCCGGAATAAAAATTCGGAGGCTTTTTTTATGCTTTTTAAAATATGGATTTTGCTTAGAGTATGTTTAAATTTTATTCAAAA
>JAIOQD010000516.1 GCA_021413595.1 Bacteroidota bacterium
ATTTCAATAATTTCACCATTTCCCATTACAATTATTTTATCCGCTTTTTGAATAGTTGCCAAGCGGTGAGCAATGATAATGGATGTACGGTTTTTGGTAAGCAGTTCAGTTGCTTTTTGAATCAATATTTCCGATTCCGTATCAATAGAGGAAGTAGCCTCATCCAACACCAGAATTTTAGGATCATAAACGTATGCCCGAATAAAAGAAATCAATTGTCTTTGTCCAACCGAAAGCATTCCGCCTCTCTCCATTGCATTGTAATCATAGTCATTTGGCAGCTTACTTATAAAATCATGAGCGCCAACTATTTTAGCTGCTTCAATAATTCGTTCTCTTGAAATAGTAGGATCATTCAATGAAATATTATTGGCCAATGTATCCGAAAATAAAAAAACATCCTGTAATACCACACCTATGTTTTTTCGCAATGACGTTAATTCATAATCGCGTATGTCAATTCCATCAATGCTTATAAGGCCTTTGTTGTATTCGTAAAAACGATTTAATAAATTGATGATAGAAGATTTGCCGGCTCCTGTTGCACCTACCAAGGCAATGGTTTCGCCTTGTTTTACGGAGAAAGAAATGTTTTTTAAAATCCAGTCTTCATTATTATAGGCGAACCAAACATTTTTAAAATCAATATTTCCGTTGATTTTTTCTGCATCTGCTCTGCCTTCATTTTCAATAAATTCTTTTGTATCAAGCACTTTAAAAACCCGTTCCGAAGAAACCATTCCCATCTGTAAAGTATTGAAGCGATCAGCCAACTGACGTATCGGACGAAATAGCATATTGATATACATAATGAACGAAACTAATTCCCCTACTGTTGCGGTACCTTTCAAAATCCCATTTCCGCCCCACCAAACAAGCAGGCCAAGAGAAACAGATGAAAGGATTTCCACCACCGGAAAAAAGATGGAGTACGCAAGTATTGATCTAATATTGGCATCGCGATGTTTTGCATTAATATCATTAAAATGTTTCATTTCTGCTTTTTCGCGATTAAAGATCTGCACCACATACATGCCTGTGATATGCTCTTGAACAAAGGCATTGAGACGGGCTACCTGTGTCCGTACATCCTGAAAAGAGGCCTGTACCGATTTCTTAAAAATATAGGTTGCAATAAATAAAAACGGAATAGGAGACAGTATAATTAAGGTTAGTTTAAAATTTAAAAACAACATTACTGCTAGGATTACAGTGATTTTAAGCAGATCACCAATGATAACGATGAGCCCTTCCGAAAAAATATCAGCAATTACTTCAATGTCGGAAACGGCCCGTGTTACAAGGGTTCCGATAGGGGTGTTGTCATAATATTTTAAGCGCAGGCTAATGATGTGTTTATACAACTGTACACGAAGATCTTTAATTATATTTTGTCCTAACTGGTTTGTTAAAAAGGAATCAGCAAACTGAAAAAACGTTTCTAATACCAGTAATACAACCAGTACGATGGTCATATACAACAACATTGAGCTATTGGCGGAAGCTACATAATGATCAAATGTGTATTGGATCAAATAAGGTCTTATGGGAGAAAGAGCTGCAAGTGTAATTGTGGTACACACAGCCAATGCAAAGTTTTTTCGATAAGGTTTTATATAAGAGAAAACCCTTTTAAGAAGCAGTATATCAACAGCTTTACCGGTGATCGGTTTTTTCTTTTGCTCAGACATTAAAATAATTTTTAGGGTACTCCACCTTTGTTAAATATAAACCACAAGCGTGGGCTGAAAATCCAGCCTTTGCGCGAGATTTACTTTCAATGATCTCATTAAATTCCTCAATTGATATTTTTCCTTTGCCAACATTCAAAAGTGTTCCAACTATGGCACGCACCATGTTTCTCAAAAAACGATTGGCCGAAATAGTAAAGATCAGCGAGTCATTTTCTTCTTTCCATTCCGCTTTATAAATGTTGCAATTATTGCTAAGATTTTGAGTGTTTGTTTTTGCGAAAGCAGAAAAGTCGATGTGGTTAAACAATAGTTTAGTTGCTTTATTCATCTCCTCTATATTAAGAGTGCCATACAAAAAGCAGGATCTATCAATTAGAAAAGGATCTTTCTTTTTATTAATGACGTATTGATATGTTCTGGAAACAGCGTCAAACCGAGAATTTGATTTTTCCTTTACAGTAATTATTTTTTGAATTGCAATATCGGCAGGAAGCGCAAAATTAAATTTAAAGATCCATTTATCCTGATTGATCTCCATATCCTTAATTGTGGAATCGAAGTGAGCGAAATATTCGCTTGCATGAACCCCTGTATCCGTTCTTCCGCAGCCGGTAATAGAAATGGGTTCATTCAATAACCTGGAAAGCATTTCATTTAATACCTGTTGTACGGTTCGAAATGTGTTTTCCTGTATCTGCCAGCCGTGGTAAGCCGTTCCGTTATATGATAATTGAATGAAATAGCGTTGCAATGTATTTATCGGTTAATTTATTTGATGGGTCTTATCTAAAATAAGGGCAAGGAGCGGATACAAAATTATTTTTTAAGCAGCCAGGCATCGGGTTGACTTATTTTAAGTTGCTTCAACTGGGTATAGGCTTCTTTACGAGTAGCATAATCCCCAGAACTTACAACGTATAATCCGTTACGTTTTCCTATAATAGATGCGGTAATATTTTGATTTTGCAAGTCGTTTACAAATCTTGTTGCATTTTCCTGAATCTGAAAACAACCTGTTATCAGGTGAAATTTAAAATCAAGGTTAATATGCTCGTTGTTAACTGCAACATGGGTGGAATCGGCTTTTATAGCATCAACAATTTTGTTTTCAACAAGGGAGGCTGTAACTGGTTGTACTGCATTATTTGCTAAATCCATTGCTGTGTGTTTGAACGTATCATTTAAATTCGGTAAAGAATTTGATACTACTTCTTCAACATTTGGGAGATCTGCTGTTGTATTTACAAGTACACTATTAGTTGGAACACCTTTTAAAGCAAACGGATTTAAACTGGAATAATTAATGTTTTTTAACAGATCGGTTTTTAATGGTATCCATATCATTCCAAAAACTAAAGGGATGGCAATAGCAAGAGCCACAAGACGTTTTACATTGATCTTCTTTTTCTCTGCAGGTATTGCACCTCTGTCTTTAAATTCTTTTTCTAAACGTTTACCAATAGTATCACGCTTTATAGCAGGCGATTGAAAGCGAGACAAGCCAAATGCATCTAAAAGATAATTTGTTGTTTCCGGTTCAAATTGTATGTTGCGTTCCGCATCAAGAAACAAAGTACCAACTTCGTCAATGGTTACTTTAGCACCTTTTTTTAATTCTGTATTGGTGGTTGATGTAAAGTGCTGAAGATATTTTAATGCCTCGGGATAACTTGTTCTTTCTGCATTTGCAATATGATTTGCCAAAAGCCCATCGTTATTTTTTAGACTCTTATTAAATATAATATTTTTAGAGGGCGGAGTAAAAGTATGTTGGGTTGGATGAATTTTTGCAGGAGCGTAATTAGCCACAAAACCACCCAATTCGGGAACAATAACACAATCGTGTGTATATAACAGGTCACTTATATGTTTATCAACTTTTACCACCACTACTAATTACAAATAAAGACGAAATTACGAAATAGCTACCACTACTTTCCTTTTACGATTTTTTTGAATTACAGATAAAAAATGTAATCGATAATTTGTTAAAATCGTAATTCGTTGAAGCTACAAATTTACAAAAAAATTGTCAATTTTTTAAGGTCATCGGGTACGTCTATCGCAACACTCTCAAAATCAGTTATTTTAGTGTTTATTTTATACCCGTTTTGAATCCAACGAAGCTGTTCCAACCCTTCTGCAAGTTCTAAAGATGATTGTTTCAGTGCAGTAATTTCAGCTAATATTTTTGTGGTATATGCATAAATCCCGATGTGTTTATAAAATGTATGGTAAGCAAGCCATTGGTTTTGTTCTTTTTCACGAACAAAGGGTATTGTTTGGCGACTGAAATAAATTGCTTCTTCGTATTTATTTAAAATCACTTTTGGAGTATTGACATTGAACAGCTCCTCGTTACTGTTTATTTTTTTTACAAGGGTAGCAATCTGTACTTTATCCGAATCAAAGCAGGAGGCAGCGAGATCAATTTGTTCGGGACGAATAAAAGGTTCATCCCCTTGAATATTTATGACCACATCCGCTGTAGCGGTATATTTATTAATTGCCTCGAAACACCTATCGGTACCACTCTGATGGGTTTCTGAAGTGGTAATTACCTTGCCTCCAAAGGCAATCACATGGTCATAAATGCGGATATCGTCTGTGGCAACTATCACATCGGCCAAAGACTCTGATTTTTTTGCCTGTTCATAAACCCTTTGTATCATTGATTTTCCGCCAATATCTACTAATGGTTTACCGGGGAATCGGGTAGAGGCAAAACGTGCGGGGATAATACCAACTATTTTCATAAACACGTATTATTTTTACACGAAAATACTGAATTATATTTTATCAATAGTGCACTGATTATCTAAATGGTTGAAAACAATTATTCTGTTTAACGTTTATGTAGCAAGTCCAATCAGATTGTTCAAAACATACAGGTTTTAACTATTGATTTTGCGATATCTCCAATTTTAATCGTCCGGTTTTGTTCACAAGAAAATAGTTGACTATTCTATCAAAGAAAGGCTTTGAAAAATAGGCAAAAACAACAATTTTTATTAACTTTGTAATATGTCGTTTTTGAGGTTATTCGCCATTATCAGTATTCCGTTTTTGTTTTTAGGCAACACCCATCCCACTAAAAACGTATCGTGTCAGGAAATTGTTGCGCGTATGCTCGACAGCCTTAAAAACATTAAAACACAACGATGTGATTTAAAATCAACAGAACGTGTGAATGGACATTTTGCCTATTCCGGATCACATATAAAAATCAATACAAACCCTAAGAAGATCTATTTCTACAGTATTCTGAAAGGAAATGAGGTATTATGGGTTCATGGGAAAAATAAAGGAAATGCGATCGTTCACTCTCCTTCATTTCCTCTTTTTAGTATGGATCTGGATCCCTATGGAAGCATTATGCGCAAAGATCAGCATCATACCATTTTTGATCTGGGGTTTCAGAACATCGGACTGATTATTGCCAATACCATTGTAAAAGCACCCAAAGATTTTGATAAACATTTTGCTTACGCAGGAACACTTACCTGGAATAATATTGAATGTTATCAATTACTAATTAATTTTCCTGAATATAAATACATTGAACATGTTGTTACCAAAGGGGAAACCGTTAATGGTATCGCTAAAAAATTTAACACAAGCGATTTTAAAATTCGGTATAAAAACGGGCTTACAAGTTACTTTGGTGAGATCAAAGAAGGGAAAAAGTTATTAATACCTACTCCTTATGCGAGCAAAGTTATTTTATTCATTGACAAGAAAACTTTTATGCCTATTAATGTAAAAATATACGATGAAGAAGGGCTTTA
>JAIOQD010000579.1 GCA_021413595.1 Bacteroidota bacterium
TTAATTATTGTTGCGTATAACTTCAGAAATTTATCCATTTTCTTTGAAGAACGAAGTTAAGAAAATTGTGAAATAATTACACTTGTTTAATTTTTATTTAAACGAACAAAATCAATGTTATTCTAAACATTTTTTAATTTAAACAAAACTACTGATTTCATTAGATAAATCCGAGTCAATTTAACAGTTTCCAAAAAGAACCCCTTTGTATAAATTCTTGTGGAGGATCAGTGTATTTCTCAAAGGGATTATCAATCCAATATTGTAAATTTATTTTCACAAAAAAAATCAGTCTTATAAACGTTACAAGGTTAGAAAGATGCAAACCATATTTTGCCATTGTCTTTAGCACTGTCTAACTATTAAAACCTTTTTGATGTTTATCTGCTTCTGTTTCCTTTACAATTTTTAAAAATTTTAAACAATCTAACTTGGAGATAATTTGAGAAAACAAAGTTATATTTGTCATGAAGGAATTTTTTTTGTTGTTCAACTCAGAGGTAGCTCTGAGATACAAAATTCTTTCCCCATTTTTTTTGATTCACACCAAACGCTTAGAACGCTATTGCTATACAAAGAATGAATCAGGCAGAATTTAGTACTATTTTATTAAAACATTTTCCATTTGAAACCACTCATGGTCAGCGTGAACTATTAAATAATTTATCAGAATTTATTTTAGAAAAAAACTCAAGCCAGATATTTGTAATTAAAGGCTATGCCGGGACGGGGAAAACAACTATAGTTCGATCGCTAGTGCAAAGCTTACCTTCTGTAAATGGCAAAACAATACTACTTGCCCCTACCGGCAGAGCAGCCAAGGTACTCTCCAACTATACAAAACAGCAGGCTTATACAATTCATAAAAAAATATATTTCAGAAAGCCAACTGCGGATGGCGGTATGGCCTTTCAGCGACAACAAAATTTACACGGAAATACCGTTTTTATTATTGACGAGGCTTCTATGATCTCCAATACAGGTGGTTTGAGCGATGGTGGTATGTTTGGTGGGGGCAGTTTACTGGATGATCTAATTCAATATGTTTTCAGCGGTATTAATTGCAAATTAATTTTTATTGGCGACACAGCTCAGTTACCGCCAATAGGATTGGATGTGAGTCCGGCCTTAGATATTGAATATCTGAAAGCATCCTTTTCTTTTTCAATCGATTCATTCGAATTAACTGAAGTAGTTCGTCAAATGGAAAATTCAGGAATACTTACAAATGCCACCGCTATTCGTAATCAAATAAAAAACAAAGAAAATAGCAAGCCGCACTTCAGCCTAAATAAATTTAAAGACATTATTAAAATTGAGGGAACAGATCTGGAAGATGCCCTAAATAGCGCATACAGCGAATATGGAGCAGAGGATTCCATGGTGATCTGCAGATCGAATAAAAGGGCAAATATTTTTAATCAACAGATACGTGCCCGAATACGCTGGCAGGAAGATGAGCTATCGTCAGGGGATTATATGATGGTGGTGAAGAATAATTATTTTTGGTTGCCAGAAGAATCAAAGGCCGGATTCATTGCCAATGGTGATATTATCCAGTTGATGCGAGTCGGGAATATTCAGGAAATGCATGGTTTTAGATTTGCTGATGTGCGGATGCGCCTGATCGATTACCCTGATGAACCTGAGTTGGAAACTCGTTTATTATTGGATACCATTATGAGTGAATCTCCTGCATTATCACAACCGGATAATAAAAAGTTATATGAATCAGTATTGCTTGATTACGCTGACATTGCCGACAGACGTTTACGTTTAAAAAAAATAAAAGAAGATAGTTTTTTTAATGCATTGCAGGTAAAATTTGCATACGCTGTTACTTGTCATAAAGCACAGGGTGGCCAATGGCCATGCGTGTTTGTAGAACAAGGGTATTTAACGGATGAAATGATAAACACAGAATATTTGCGTTGGTTGTACACAGCGGTTTCTCGAGCCACTAAAAAATTATACCTGGTGAATTTCAACAAAGAGTTTTTTGATTAAATAACCAAAGCCCCACCCCAAGTGGAGGGCAGAAAGGGGCATATTAATCATTATTCTCATCAAAATAGCCAAATGAATATTGAAACTTTGGCATATCAATTAATGTTCCGTTTCGATCTTTCGCTTTTATCTTTTCGAAAAATATTTTGGTGGTTCTGTCACTTCTTCCAAGTAATTGCCTCATATTATAACTTAGGATAGGGCCTACAGTTTTTTCAGAATAAAATATCCCGCTTATGGTGACAGACATTTCAAATTCCACAACAGCTGAATCTATAGCATTTCCATATTGATCAACTCCAATCAGACGATAATTAACATTATCAAATTGAATTTTTGAGAGTTGCCCCCTTTTCTGAATCCTTATAGTTCCACGGTTTTCGCCATTATTTTCTTGCGAAAAAGTGAAATTAGCAACAAAGAAAAAAATTAATATGATAATGAGTTTTTTCATTTGAGCTTGTATAACGCAAATATAACGCCATTGTTATTATCATGATAATTTTTTTTTAATTGTTTTTTTATTCAGTTGGAAGGATGATCATACTATTGTCAAAATAAATATAAAAAAACGCGACATTTAGAAGCATATTTTCATAAAATGTAATAAACAAAAACGATCAAAACTTATAACAAAACCTAATTAAAAATCACTTCTTTGAATTGAAAGGAAGTACCTAAACAGACCCTAAGGTAAAACCATAAAAAAAGATTGACTCTTATTCAAAAGAGCCAATCTTATAAAAGCAATTTATTAAAAATTAAGCTGTAACTTTTTTCGAAAGTTTTGCTTTTAGATTAGCATCCAAAGCAGATAAAAAATCTTCGGTGTTCAAATAATGTTCACCTAAAGTTACTTTGTTACCATAGATACAAACGGCCAGATCCTTTGTCATTTTACCGGATTCAACAGTTTCAACACATACTTGTTCAAGAGTATGACAGAAATTTATTAATTCCTGATTATTATCTAATTTACCGCGAAACTCCAAACCACGTGTCCAGGCAAAAATAGAGGCGATCGGATTTGTTGAGGTAGGTTTACCAGCCTGATGATCACGATAATGGCGAGTTACAGTACCATGTGCAGCTTCTGCTTCCATTGTTTTTCCATCAGGAGTAACAAGTACAGAAGTCATTAAACCTAATGAACCGAAACCTTGTGCAACAGTGTCGGATTGAACATCACCATCATAATTTTTACAAGCCCAAACAAAATTCCCGTTCCATTTTAATGCAGAAGCAACCATATCATCTATTAATCGATGTTCATAAACAATACCAGCAGCTTCAAATTTAGTTTTATAATCTGCCTGATAGATCTCTTCAAAAATATCTTTAAAACGACCATCATATTTTTTCAGGATCGTATTTTTAGTTGAAAGATATAAAGGCCATTTCTTTTGTAATGCAGTGTTAAAACAAGAATGCGCAAATCCTTTAATGGATTCATCTGTGTTATACATCGCCATTGCGATACCATCACCTTTAAAGTTATAAACATCGAAAGATTGTGGAGTGCTTCCATCTTCCGGAGTAAAGCTAATTGTTAATTTACCTTTCCCCTTAGTAACAAAGTCCGTAGCACGGTATTGATCACCGAATGCATGACGACCAATACAAATTGGTGCAGTCCAGTTTGGAACCAAACGAGGAACATTTTTACACACAATTGGTTCACGAAATACAGTGCCATCCAAGATATTACGGATAGTACCATTAGGCGATTTCCACATTTGCTTTAATTTGAATTCTTTTACACGTTCTTCGTCAGGAGTAATTGTAGCACACTTAATACCAACACTATATTTTTTAATCGCTTCGGCCGAATCTATTGTTACCTGATCGTTTGTTGCATCACGATGTTCAATTCCAAGATCGTAGTATTTAATATCCAGATCAAGGTAAGGAAGAATTAATTTGGCTTTAATAAATTTCCAGATGATACGGGTCATTTCATCACCATCTAATTCAACAACAGGGTTGGCTACTTTAATTTTATTCATTATTTAATTGTTTAAGGTTCAAAGTTCTTTATGGTTGTATTATACAACAGATTGCAAATATAAGGTTTTGATTCAAAGAAAAAGAGCCAAAACTAATAGTTTAGGCTCTTTTTCTTTGAATCCCAAATCATTCATTAATATCCAAAAACATCTTGCAATGAAAGAAAAGTAATTTTGCCGTACTTTTCAAGGGTTTTGTTTTCGGGCATTTTCATAATTAAATAAAACACCGGCTTTGGTAATACGTTCAGAACGTATGATCTGCAAAATAGCTTCTTTGGATGATTTAAAGTTATTTTCGGATTCTGGCATGTTATTAATTAATTCCTTCATTCCAGCCATTGCTTCTGGTAATTTATCGGCCTGAGTTCCAATATATGAAAACACATAATTATATTCCTCTTTCTTTTTAGGAATACTGTAGCTGCAATAAACAGAGTATGCTAATGCTTTTGATTCACGCATTTCTTGAAACACTACAGAAGACATTCCGGCACCAAAATATTCATTAAACATGCGAGCCATAGATGCATTGTCCTTATTGTACAAACCGTCTTTCGAAAGTAAAATTACTTCAGCTTGCTTCATATCGTAATCTATCACATAAACATTAGTATTTTCGGCTACCTCCTCAAATTTTATAGGGGCAGGAATTGGTTTAAGTGTTTCAGGTACCTTATGCAAATTATCTAATATTGAAACAAGTGTGGCTGCTGAATTATCTCCATAATATAATACCCTATGCTGAAATGAGGTAATTTCATTAATGATAGATATTAATTCCTGCGAATTTAAATTTTTCAATTCTTCAGCAGATAAAATATTTGTGTAGGGTGATTTTTTTCCATATTTTCCGTAAGCGAATAGTCCACCAAATAAAATTTCGCCTTTATTTAATTTTGCATCCTCACGTTTTTTAAGAATATCAGATACCACATTTGTTAATGCAGCTTCGTTCGGTTGTGCATTTGCTAAAAGATCTTCAAACAATTTTATAGCCTTCTCAATATTCTCAGTTAATCCGTTAAGACTTACATACAATTCATCTTCTCCAACATAAACATCAAATGAACAGCCAAGTTTATAAAACTCTTGCTTTACAGCCCCTGCAGTTAATTCTTTTGTTCCAAGATATTTTAAATAATTAATGGCTACATCTAATTTTTTATTGTGATTGGTTCCCATATCCAAAACATAATACATATCAAATGTTTTATTTTCGGAATTAGATGTATATAAAACGGGGATACCATTTTTTAAATTCATATTTTTTATGTCAGTAGCGTAATCAATAAAAACCGGCTCAATATCTTTTATTGGAGCAGCGATCACACTTTTTAAAAACGGACTTTGAACATCCCTATTTACCTCTACTGGAGTAATAATGGGTTTAATTACCTTCTGAACATTTTTATCTTCTCCTGTGCGCTTATACACAAGAACATAATTATTTTTATAATGTTCTTTAGCAAACTCCACCACTTCCTGTTTCGTAATTTTTGATAGTCGATCGATCGTACTAACATAGTTTTGCCATTTAGTATCTGTAATAAATGCACTCACAAAAGCATCAGCACGTGAACTATTTCGTTCATACATTTTTGTTTCTTGTAATTTCATATCAGTAATAACAGCACTTAACAGCCATTCTGGGAAATCGCCTTCTTTCACTTTTTCAATTTGTTCGAGCAATAAATCTTTCACTTGCTCTAACGACTGTCCCTCTTTTGGGTTACCGCTAATAATATGTGCCGAATAATCTTTGCACTCCAGATCGAACGCACTGGCCTCCAGTACTTTTTGTTGTTGATTTAAATTCAAGTCAATTAAACCAGCTTGACCATTCGATAAAATTTTATTAATCATCATGATCATATCTGCATCTTTGGATCCTATACCGGCAAAACGGTAGCCAATCATTACGTTTTCAGCGTCAGGCCCAATTACTTCCTTTATAAGTGGAGATGTAATTGGTTTTTCAACAAATGGTACATAAACAGGAAGAGGTTTACTTTTCCAGGAGCCAAATTTTTTATCGATCATTTTAATTGTTAAATCGGGATCGAAATCTCCGGAAATACAAATGGCCATATTATTAGGCACATAGTAGGTATTAAAATATTTTTTTATCTCGGTTAAAGAAGGATTTTTTAAATGTTCGATTGTACCGATAGTTGTTTGTGAACCATAGGTATTATTAGGGAAGAGACCAGCTAATAAAGCTTCCCAAGATTTGCTTCCATCATTATCAAGTCCTCGGTTTTTCTCTTCATAAACAGCCTCTAATTCAGTATGAAATAATCGCAATACGGGGTTACGAAAACGCTCGGATTCGATTGTTGTCCATTTGTCCAACTGATTGGAAGGGATATCATTTACATAAACTGTTTGTTCTAACCAAGTATATGCATTTGTTCCTTTGGCA
>JAIOQD010000580.1 GCA_021413595.1 Bacteroidota bacterium
GAACTTTTTTACTTGCAGGTATTTCTATTGGCTCCCCAAATGAATGTCCTTGATCTGTTGAAATAGCATAGCATAGCACAACAGTATCATTCTTTTCTTTAATAAAACTCATTACCATATTTCCATTCTTATCGTTTGTTAAAAATGGACATGTTGTTTCTGCTACTGTATCTGAGGAAATTGTTTTTTCAACACATTCTTCTTTTTTTTCATTTGACCTACTGTTACATGAAAACAGCAATGAGATCATACCGACTGCAATAAAAATATTTTTCATAATTTTTTTGTTAAAACGGAGCAAGCGGAATGCCCGCTCCGTTTAGTTTTATTATTTTTTACTTGTAAAATTATACTGTATTCCGAAAACAAATGTACGTGGAGGTGCCGCAGTAAAGCCTGTTCTATCAGTTGCATTATTACCTCTTGTTGCATTAAATGCATATAACTCATCCGTTATATTCATGATATTACTAAATACTTCAATACCTTTCCATTGGTATCCCACACGAAAGTTAAGCACACTAATCCCTTTCAGACCAAAAGCACCTTTATCTTCATATTTAACAGTATTAATCTGGTTTTGATACCAGCTACTCATGTGTTGCCATTCAATACCTACTCTTAAACCTTTTACAAATTTGGGTTTGTATATAATTTCGCTATTGGCTATCCATGAAGGAGAACTCGGCATAATCTTTCCATTTACGTCTTTTATTTTGTCAGACGTTTTTGTACTCAAAATAAATTCATCATATCGGTGCATCGCATTCGTTCCTCCAACACGAACCATCCATTGTGTGTTGGGGCGATACGTAACACCGAATTCTACACCCTGGTGAGTGGTTTTTCCTGCACTTTGGTAATCAGTTGAGTTGTCGGGTTGTTTGATACTGAGCAATTCGTTTGTTCCAATCATTTGATAAACGGCAATATCAATATCTATTTTATTTTTTAATAAACTTGACCATCCACCCAATTCATAATTGGTAAATTTTGCCGGTTCAAGATTGTAATAAAATTCTGCAGGGTTGGTATTTGGTTTTTTACGAAATACAGATGTTAAGCCCGGAGGAGAAAAGCCTAAACTATAATTGCCATAAGCAACAATGTTTGAGGTGATTTTATAGGTCATCCCTAACTTTGGAGTAAACTGTTGGTATGATTTTTTTCCTGAAGTATTATCAAGATAGTTAATGTATTTAAACGACATATCATCAAACCTTCCGCCAAGGGTAATAGTGAGTTGTTTAATTGGTTTTACATCAGCCTGCACATACGCTGCACTATTTACTAAAGTAGCATCGTAATCCGCTATTTTAATATCAGGTCGCTCTTTGTCAATTGTATATTGTTCCACTGAAGTGCCGCTAGGGCGAAGCTTAGCAAAAAGGTCGATACGATACGAGTCGTATGTAACAGGTGAATTATCCAAACTCACACCAGCAATCAATTTGGTTCTGATGGGTTTAAGTTCAGCAGCATGTTGCAATATGAATGCTTTACTCTTTGAGCTGTTGTCATTGATTTCTCCTGTTGCGGTAAGGCTTCCTGTTGTCCAACGTATTCCGTAAGCAGGATTTTGTGCAATGGTATTATCTCTATATATTAAATGCAAAGTTGTATTATTGTTTTCATTCCATTTATGTTCGGCTGAAAGGCGGCTGCGTAAGGATCTTACTCTTCTGTATGTAAAATTGGAAGTACTAACATACTGTCTTGCATAAAAAGCAATGCTATCGACACTTCCCGACATATCAGAAGAATAATCATTAAACGAACCGGCTAAGATCAATTTTGTTTTTTTTGTCAGATCATAATCAAATCGTGCATTGATAGAGTTTTTATCATAATCAGAATAAGTCATCCACCCGTTTTGTTGTTTGGCATAAAAACCTCCTAAATAAAAACCAACTTTTTTTGCAATCATTCCTCCGGTACCATATTGGACACGCTTATATCCAAAATTATCAAACTGAACTCCTACACGCGCTGTAGTAACAGCTGTTGGTTTTTGAGTAATAAAATTGATGGCGCCTCCTACAGCTTCCGGCCCATATAATGACGAAGCAGGCCCTTTCACCACTTCAATACTTGAGATGGCAAAAACATTCATTTCAATAAGGGCATTGTGATTAAATACACCCATTGCACGGAGCGGTATCCCATCTTCCAAATACAAAAAATAAGCATTCGACCCCATTGGTTGACGGATTGACATCATGTGCTGTTCATTATTTAGATTAAGCATTGCTACACCGGGTACTTTATTAATAAGTTCAGTAATAAGCGTGGCTTTGGAATCATTAATGGTGGTAGCCGACAATTTACTAATTGCCATAGGTACATCCGCTCTTGTTTGTGCATCGCGGCTTGCAGTTACTACTACTTCCTGCATATTGGTTGTAGAGGCAGAAAGGGCTACTACAAGCTTCCCACCTTGTTCTATATTTAACCTCTGTGTTTGATACCCAACATACCTAATCTCAACACTATCGAAAGGCTGTTCGCTTGTTAATGTGAAAGCTCCACTGTTATTGGTTGTTGCTCCAACTTGAGTGTTGGGGATAAAAATGGTCACCCCTACTAAGGCCTCTTTAGTTACCTTGTCAAATATTTTACCTGAGATCGTATTTTGAGCCCATGCCATGTTAATCAGGATCACCAATGACCCTGTCAAGACAATAATTTTTTTCATTGTTTAGAATTTAAGATTTAACCGAATAATATGTAACCAAAGTCCAGAAATGACAAGCAATTCAGGATTTAAGGATTTCATAAAAACAAAAAACGTTTCGGTTAAACTTTAGGGGGCTGAAAAACAGTATGGAGGTGTTTCTCTGAAAGTGAGAAGGAATAAGAAGATTCAAATATCGTTGTAAAGGATGGAGTTGCAAAAAGAGTACTGGAATTAGTTTCAGAAAAAAATTGAACCTCCTGCTTTTCCTTAGTAGGATTGGTAGGAGATTGTTCTTTCTTTTCTTCTTTGGCCAATTGTTTTTTCAGATGACAAGTTCCATTACATTTATTTGCCCGGATTTCTTTTTTTTCACAAAAGGTTTTAGCGATGAATTCTCGGTTCAATTCAAAATTGGCATAAATAATAATTTTACTGAAGTTTTGCAACAAAACTCCGGTGAGGGCTAATATGATGAAGATATGTTTCATGCTGATGCAAATATAGGCATAATGCACGTATCTTTTTATGAAATACATCAGTTTTAAAAAAGAAGGAAGTGTGAATAGAGAGGAATCAACAATTTTGCACAAATGGCAACACCTTGAGTTCAATCATTAATTTTGGCTAAAGCATCAATCGATTCAGGCAAACTAAATTAATACGCAAGTAAAAACAAAGAACAAGACAACAAAAAAGAGGTATAAAAAACATATTTATAGACTTTTACACCTCTTTTTTCTATCCTCTTAGGGGAATTATTATCAATTAAATTTATTTTCCACCTCGCCCAGCACCGGCAATACTAATAGATGGCAAATCACGGTCAAATAAATACATTCCACCTTTATCATCACCAATCAATTTTAATTTATCAAGAATTTTACGCGCCAAAGCTTCTTCTTCAATTTGTTCAGCCACATACCATTGTAAAAAATTATGCGTTGTATAATCTTTTTCTTTCAAACAAATATCCACCAACCCGTTGATCTCATTTGAAACAAATACTTCATGCTTTAATACTTCCTCAAATACATATTGTATTGATTTGAATTTTTTAGGTTGCTCCTTAAGTGCAGGAACTAATGCATGTCCGCCACGTTCATTCACATATTTAACAAGTTTAAGCATGTGCATACGCTCTTCATCTGACTGAGCATACAAAAACTCTGCAACACCTGTTAAACCTTGTGTTTCAGCCCAAGAAGCCATCGCCAGATAATATTGTGATGATGAAGCCTCAAATTCAATTTGTTTATTTAATGCTGTTTCTACTTTATTTGATACCATGTTTATTTTTTTTAAATTTATAATGTGCAAAGCTATGTCAATTCAGCTTCATTGTCAATGAATTTTGCTGATATTTTAGTGGAAATATATTTTAGGATTTCAAAAAATAATAATACATCAATGTAACATCCTTTAACTCTTTCGAAGGACAAATTATAAATTGCCTAAGCAAAATTATTAAACAAGTTCTACCATATTCGTTAAAGCTACGAAATCAGCAACAGATAATTCTTCAGCACGCTGGGTAAGGTATTTATGGTCTAAAAATTCAGGTTTCAGTTTAAAAGCTTTAATAGAATTACGAAGTGTTTTTCTGCGTTGATTAAATCCTGCTTTCACAACTTGTTTAAATAATTTTTCGTTACAATCCAAGTGCTGCACAGCGTTTCGTGTTAAGCGGATCACAGCCGATTTCACCCTTGGAGGCGGATTAAAAACATTTTCGTGAACGGTAAATAAATAATCAATGTCATAAAAAGCCTGCAACAATACGCTGGTGATACCATACGTTTTATTTCTTGGTTTGGAAGCAATGCGCTCCGCTACTTCCTTTTGAAACATACCAACCACTTCAGGAACCTGGTTTTTATGATCAAGTACCTTAAATAAAATTTCGGTAGAAATGTTATATGGGAAATTACCTATTACAGCAAAGGGCTCATTCTGAAACAAATTACTAAA
>JAIOQD010000581.1 GCA_021413595.1 Bacteroidota bacterium
AAGTAAAACCAGCACTCGGATTTTGAAAAACGGTAACCTGTTGTATAATGGTGTCGGAACAGGAGCTATTACTGTTCACTAATAAATTAACAGAATAATTTCCCGGACTATTGTAGGTGTGTGATGTGCTATTACCAACACTAAAAGCACCATCTCCAAAATCCCAAAACGTACTTGAAATAATACCGGGACTATTAATAGTAGAGTTGCTATTAAAAGGAATTGCAGTTCCGTTACATTGATCGGTGAATGTAAAGCTAGCATTTGGTTTAGAAAATACAGTCACACTCAGGCTAAGGGAATCTTTACAAGTAAACGAATTTGTAACTACTACTTGGTAATTTGTGGTTATAACTGGAGTTAACAAAATAACGGCATTTGTAGAACCCGTATTCCACAAATACGTTCCACCACCCGAGGCAGTAAGTGAAGTATTCTCTCCCGAACAAATCACCTCATCACCGGTTATTAAAGGTACTGGAGTTGGATTTACATTTACGTTAACGGAGGCTGAATCCTCAAAGCCATTTGATACTTTAACTTTTACATAATAACTTGTTGGAACAATAGGATTTACTGTAATTGAAGAATTAGTGGAGCCTGTACTCCATAAATAGGTTCCAATTCCTGTGGAAGTAAGTGTAGTGCTTTCGCCCTTGCAAATAACAGTATCTCCAACAATAGAAGCCGCACAACCATTCGCCAAAGAACCCGGTTGACAAGGGCATTGATCATTCAAATCTGAAACACCATCCCCATCGCCATCGGCACCTGCACTAGCCGTTGAATTCGCCACTAACAATAAACCATAAGGCCCACCTCCATTATAAACTAAAACATCAATATAATTAATACCAACCACCCATGGACCAATCAAAGTTATGTTTAGCTGTGTACCTGAAGAAAATCCACCTCCGTTTATACCGGTACTGTTACCATTTATAAAAACATCTGATATACCATTATCTACATATCCTGAAAAATATAAAACGTAATTTCCAGGAGTAGTTACACTATTTCCATTGCAATCGGCAGGTAAATCAATGGTTAACCTAAAATATTGATACCCTGCACCACCGGTGCAGGGGCTACTGGTACTTGTGATCCAATTCCCATTATTTACCGGAGGAGGTAAAGTGGAGGGTTCTACCCATGCACCGGGCGCACAATTGTTATTGATCAATGCTGGTGAATAAGATAACCCCATTGGATTGGGCGGACTGCCGGCATACCAAATAGAAGTGGCCCAAAGCGGATCAAGATTACCCGCAATCCCTTGTCCTGTGGAAAGCGTTGCAGGGTTTGGAAAAGATTGCGAATGCACGTTCCCGGATAAGGCAAAAATGAAAGCAATAATTAATAAAAAAAATTTCATAAACAGTCCTTGTGCGGTTATTTGTAATTACTTATATTTTGTGCAGTCAACAATTGACAAAAAATCAAATCTCCAACTACCTTACTAACGTTACAATTCCTTTATAGATATGTTTCCGTTTTTTAAAATCTGTTATCTTTATGGAATAAATATAAACATCTCTCTGAGCC
>JAIOQD010000582.1 GCA_021413595.1 Bacteroidota bacterium
CATTGTTCCATCCGGTGAATACTTTACGATATTTGCAGAAAGTGTATGTGCAATAAAAGTATTTTTCTCTTCTAAGGTATTCAAATCAAAAATTCGAATATTACAATCTCCGGCAGCAACAGCTATTTCAAGATTTACATAGTTAAAATCAATACTCCGTATCTTTTCCTTACAGAGTTTTTTAATTTTGATCAATGATAATGTATCCAGGGAACAAATGGCAAAATTCCCATCCCCGCCTGCAGTGTAAAAGCAGTTAGTTTTTAAGGAGTACTTAATATCAAAAACCGGATCGGTATGGTGTTGAAGAATTTTAATTTCTTCTTTTCTTATTAGATCAAGTATATGTACGCTACCTGCTGAGGTTCCTGCGAGCAATAAATTTTTTTCAGGAATATGACATAAAGAATAAATAGCTGCCGGAAAAGATTCAGCAAATTTTTCGGCCTCCAGCGTTTCCAAATTCCATAAAGCTATAAATTTGTCTCCACTTCCGGTAAAAATGGTTTGTTCCGATATGCCCTTATCTATAGTGTATACAGAACCACTATGGCCAATTAGCGTTGCTGTTTTTTTTATGTTTAATTGCATGATAATAATTTTAATTTCATTGTTGCCAAAAATTTTTGTTATCCTATTCTGTCATCCCGAGCTTTTCACGAGGGATCTTGCTTGTAATAAGCCGTATTGCTTATGATTGCGAAGATCCCTCTTGCCGAAAGGGTAATTCTACAAAAGAAGAACAGGTCGGGATGACAGACTCGATTAATTTTTTACCGAACTATTAAAATTGGCAATACCCGGAATTTGTTACCAATAAATTGCATTAAATTACCTACTAAAAATTGTACGATTGTCAATTGTTTTGATTATTCCAATACTAATTGGTACATTTCTTGCGTTATTCCGTTTTAAAACGATATTATGAAGGCTCTCATTTTCATTTTATTCTTATTTCCCGCTTTGTGTTTTGCTCAGGAAGAGAAAAGCAAAACAAATGCTCCTGTTAAACCATCGACAACAGATTGCCCTACCTGGAATAAAAAAGATAAAAAAACAGATAAAGCTGCTTATTTTAAATCTTTACGAACCAATAAAACAAAAGTAAACCAACAAACAACTTCTAATCCCAATAACTATCGGGATCCAAAGATACAACCTAATTCTGTTCAGCAAAAAACAGAAAGTTCAGATCAAAAAATAACTGTAAAACAAACTCAGGCAAAAAGAAACACAGAAGAAGTTACAGTATTACAAACGAAAACGGAAAAAAGACCAGCAGTTGTTTCTTCAAAAGAAAATACTAGCAACATACCAGCGGAAGATAAAAAAACAACCTCAGAGCAAAAGCAAATAACCCAGGAGGCTGATAAAAAGGATATTACACCTTCTTCTTTAGAAAAAAAAGCGGAAGAAAATGCCCCTGAAGATCAAAAAACGAATGCTCCAAAAACTGAAAAAGCAGAGAATGACAAAACTGAAAACAGTAAGATCAAAAAGAAACTGGAGCGCATGTCAAGAAAAACAACAAAAGTCCGCAAGCATAGCAATGCAAAATGCCCCTCGTTTTAATTAATGCAAAAGCCAAATACTTTACATCGATTAAAATCACCACAAAAAACACCAAACACAGTAGAACGATTCAGGTAAACTCTTTGTATCTAAGTGTTCTCTGTGCCTTAGTGCTGAAATTTGATTTTTGGCCGCCCTTATGAATTATCGTTTGCTTTTTAGCCCATTAATCTTATCTTTGTAATCCGCTTTTAACTGGCGAAAAAATAATAATTCTTAATTTATAAAGAAATGGCAAATTCAGGTGATTTAAATGTAGGTTCAGTGATCCGTTTTGGAGGAGAACTATGCAAAATTGAAGAATATATACACCGTACTCCGGGAAACTTACGGGCATTTTATCAGGCACGTATGCGTAACCTGAAAACCGGTAAAATTGTTGAGAATCGTTTTCGTGTTGGAGAAGCTGTAGAAGTGGTTCGTGTTGACTATAAACAAATGCAATATATTTTCCCTGAAGGCGATTTTATTGTTTGTATGAATAATGAAACCTTTGAACAAGTTTATGTCCCTTCTTTTTTATTCGGTGAAGGGTTGAAATTTTTAAAAGAAGGAATGGAAGTGAAAATTTCCTTTGAAGGTGAAGACCCAATATTAGCTGAAGCCCCTGTTTTTGTTGAGTTAGTTATAACTTATACTGAGCCGGGTGAAAAAGGAAATACTGCTACTAACACATTAAAAGCTGCTACATTAGAAACAGGCGCTGTTGTTAGAGTTCCTTTATTTATTAATGAAGGAGAAAAAATAAAAGTGGATACCCGCACTTCAGAATATTCAGAAAGAGTAAAATAATGTACTGAGATTACACTGATTCTTAAAATACAAAAAAGATTACACCGATTTATCCTTATGGATATTTCCCTAAAAGATGGAGTGGACAGTCAAGTAATTTGAGTATACAAATCGGTGTAATTTTTTTTAAATCTATGTAATCATTTTCTAATGAAATTACCATCTCTACATAAGTTAAAAGATATCGCTGCTCTCATTAATTGTGAATTTGAAGGCAATCCTGACCATATTATCAGCGGGTTGAACGAAATACACAAGGTTGAAGCCGGTGATATTGTTTTCGTTGATCATCCTAAATATTACGATAAAGCCTTAAACTCAAAAGCCACTACCATTCTTATCAATAAAAAAGTAGAATGTCCGCAAGGCAAAGCACTGCTTGTTTCTGATGATCCATTCAGAGATTATAATAAATTGGTTTTACATTTTTGTCCGGTAAATTATTCTTTAAAACCTGTTAGTGATACAGCAAAACTAGGGATTAATACAGTGATTATGCCGGGAGTGTATTTGGGAAATAATGTAACAATTGGCGACAATTGTGTTATTCATCCAAACGTAGTTATTTATGATAATTGCCATATTAGAAATAATGTGATCATACATTCTAATACAGTGATAGGTGCTGATGCTTTTTATTATAAAAAACGAACAGATAAATTTGATAAGCTGATTTCTTGTGGAAGGGTTATAATTGAA
>JAIOQD010000583.1 GCA_021413595.1 Bacteroidota bacterium
TGGGGTACTCAACTAATTGGAACAATGGATTACCAAGGGCTGCCATTTCCTCCCCACATGAAGTTGAATTTAAGTGCTGACCATTTTAACAAATGGCTTCAACTCTTTATTGAAACTGTTAACGATCTTTTTGAAGGCGCAACTGCAAATATGGCGATATATAAAGCAAATAATATTGCTACAGTATTTCAGCATAAACTCGGGATTTCAAAATAATTTTTGTTGAGGAATACCTCAAATTAGTTCAACTTCATTTTTCGTGCAATTAATGAACTGGCCACAGTTGTAAAAAGGATGATTGAAATGGAACTGGCGGGCATCAGAATGGCAGCAATTACAGGAGAAAGGCTTCCTTGTACTGCAAAGAATACTCCAACCAGGTTATAAACAATGGATATTATAAAGCTCGCCAAAATCAATTTTTTTCCACTTCTTGCAAAAGAAAGTAAGTTGTCGAGCTTCCCGAATGAAGCTCCATTCAATATAGCATCACAGGAAGGGGAGAAATTGTTTGTATCATCAGAGATGGCAATCCCAACATTACTGGATAACAAAGCGCCAGAGTCATTTAAGCCATCTCCAATCATTATAACGGTATGCCCGATTTCTTTTAAAGATTTTATATAGTTCGTTTTTTCTTCTGGTTTTTGTTCGAAAAAGAGATCATTGGTTTGAAGCAATTGGGCAAGTAATTCTTTTTCTGAATCATTATCTCCCGAAAGAAGTTTAATAGCATATCGCTTTTTCAGATCAGTTATAAGTGGTGCAAGCCCCTTTCTATAAGCATTGTCGATAAGGAAATATCCTTTAAAAACTCCATCTATCATTAAATAAACCATGCTAGATTGATGCTTTGATGATAAGTTCTGTCCCAATACAAAATAAGCCGATCCCATGATCACGGATTTTCCATCTATTATTCCTTTTATTCCATGACCAGGAAATTCCTCAAAATTTTTCACATTCAATTTCCTTTCTATTGAATACTTTTCATAAATCTTTCTGCTTAAGGGGTGAGTTGAGCCGGATGCGAGCGATGCGGCCATTTTATATCCATCTTCGGTAATATGGCCTTTAAAACTAATTTCTGCACCGTGTGTAATTGTTCCAGTCTTGTCGAAAACAATGGTATCTGCATTTGCGAGGCGCTCGATTATTTTTGGATTTTTTATATACAATTTATTTCTCCCGAAAATTCGGATCATATTCCCATTCGTGAATGTTGCCGAAAGCAACAAGGCACAAGGGCAGGCTATTATCAAAACTGAAGTTAGTGCGTTCAATCCCTTTCCGGGATCACCCATAAAAAGCCAATAACCAAACGCTGTAAATGAAATAAGAAATACTGCATAGGTAAAATATTTACTTATCCTATGAATAGAAGAAACAGGTTCTTCGTTCCCATTCTTAAACTCCTTATTCCACAAACCTGTAAGATAGCTTTGTGAGACCTCCTTTTCAACTATAAGTTCAACAGCCCCATGCAACTGTCGGCCGCCAGCATAAATTAAATTGCCGGCTGTTACTTTTACAGGTCGTGATTCACCTGTAACAAAGCTATAATCGATATACGTTTGGTCACTTATCAGGATTGAATCAGCGGGAATCAATTCACTATTACGAATAATAATCACATCTCCTTTTTTTAGATCGGAAACCGGTACGCTGCTTTCTTTTTCTTCTTTTAAAATTGTTACAGAGATCGGAAAGAATGATTTATAGTCTCTCTCAAATGAAAGTGAATCATAGGTTATGTCTTGAAAATATCGGCCAAGAAGCATAAAAAAAACGATGCCACTCATTGAGTCAAGATAGCCGGCACCGGTTCCTGTTAAAATTTCATAAATGCTTCTAAAAAAAGCAACTACAATAGCGAAGGCAATTGGGATATCGATATTAAGGAATCGTTGCCTGATTCCCGTCCAAGAGGAGATAAAAAAATCGGAAGCCGAATAGAAAAAAACCGGTAACGACAAAATTAGATTAAGTCCGCCAAAGAAGCCTTTCAAATCATTTTGTTCGTAAAAATTACCAAGAGAAAAATATTCAGGAAAACTCAGCATCATAATGTTACCAAAGCAGAAACCAGCAACACCTATCTTAATAATTTTTGTTTTATCCACTTTTCGTGGCTTTTTATCTTCAAGATCATTTAAACTGATTAAGGGCTCGTATCCAATTGCTGCCAATAGCGCCACTACCGAGGATAATTTTACATCTTCATTGTAAATTATGGATGCTTCCTTTTTAAGAAAATTAACTGTACAGGCTTTTATACCATCGTTGAGTTTATATAAATTTTCCAAAAGCCAAATACAAGAACTGCAATGCATTTTCGGAATAAAAAAAGTTACACGGTTTTGTTTTCCATCCGAAAATTTAAGAAGCTTTCGTTTAACCGTATTATCATCGAGGTAATCAAATCTTCCAGAATTGGTGTTTTTTAATGAAACTCCGGGAGCATCGTTCAAGCTATAATAGGTACAAAGGTTATTTTCATTCAGTAGTTCATAAACAAGCTTACACCCATCACAGCAAAAATTTTTATCGCTGTCATGATCTGTATCCTCAGCGCAATCGTCTCCACAGTGATAACATTTGATTTGCGTTTTTTCGAGCCTTTTATTTTTAGCTTCTTGCATCAATTTTTTTTTAATTTGTTTGATTTCTTAAAAAAAATTGTTTCCTATTTTTTTGCGCCTCTGATCTTTCTTTTTTCAAAATCCAACACCTTTGGAAACAGAATGTTCTCTTCTAAAAAAACATGTTTATGAATATCCTGTTCCAAATTAAACAATTGTGCATAACATAACTTCAAGGCAGATGTAGAGTTAGTAGGTGGGGCATAGTTATGACTTAATTTACGAATTTTATTTAATATTTCTGAAATCTTTATATGTTCCTTTTTTATTTTATTGATTAAATTTACGGAGGAGATTTCGGGTTGCAAATTTACGTATTTATTATTTTTTGTTAGGTTGCTAATAAAAGGGAACAGGGTCGCCTCTTCTCTGCTTACATGTTGCTCCAATACTATTTTGAGATCGAGAACGGAATTTCTAATAGATGCAAGTCCTGATTGCTGATTTGCATCTAACTTCAGCATTGCTCCAATATTACTTTCTAAAGAATTAATAAGTTTTTTTAAATAACCATGATACGTTTCTGAAACGTACCCCACCAACTCATCCAGACTTAGCAGGTTGTAATTAACAAGTTCACCATTTTTTGTAATCTTCATGAATTCTCTTTTTTACAAATTTCCCCAAA
>JAIOQD010000511.1 GCA_021413595.1 Bacteroidota bacterium
CTGCTTACCCCATTTTTATTTAGTCTGATCGTTGCTTTAGGAATTGGATTAATTGTGGGCATGCAAAGAGAGTTTGAAAGCCTAAGCGGAAAGGAACATTTTGCAGGGATGCGAGGATTTGCACTCATGTCTATTTTGGGTTGTGTGATCACTTTTTTAGCAGTTGAGTTGAACTCTAATATTATTTTAGTTGTTTCACCCTCAGTATTTCTTTTTATATGTGTATTTCATTTTTCAAAAACTCGAAAAGAAAATTTTGGTGTTGTTACCGAATTATCATTGGCACTGGTATTTTTTCTAGGTGTACTTTGTGGTCTTCATTACATTAAAGAAGCAGTTGCAGTTGCTGTTATAGCCTCGGCACTATTAACGCTGAAAGATAGGTTTCGCGAAACACTCAGTAGGATAACTCAGCAGGAATTGTTCGCTTTTATAAAATTCATTATTCTTTCTTTTTTAATTCTGCCAATCTTGCCCGACAAAAATTATGGACCTGGAGCGATCATCAATCCGCAAAGTATTGGTTTTATTGTGCTTGTTGTTTCATCACTGAGTTTTATAGGATACTTTATAATCAAGTTTTTTGGCACCGAAAAAGGTATTCTTTTTACAGCTTTTTTTGGTGGTACGTTTTCAAGCACTGCAGTAACCTGGGTTTTTAGTGGTCGAAGTAAAGAAAACGAAGGTTTTTCCTTTCAATACGCAGTTGGAATTATAATTGCCTGTTCTGTTATGTTTGCTCGTGTATTAATTGTTGCTGCATTATTTAATATAGAAGTATTTAAATGGCTCCTCATCCCATGCGGTTTAATAATTTTAAGTAGTTCAACTTTTGCATATTTTTTAAAAAGAAAATGTAAAATACCTGAAACATCAGAACCCATTCAATTGGGAAATCCGCTCAATATAAGTAATGCGCTTTTGTTTGGAATACAATATGTAGCAATTACTCTTTTTGTTTATTTTGCCAACATTTATCTGGGAACAAAAGGATTACTAATTACGGGGTTTATTTCAGGCTTAGCCGATGTTGATGCGATCAATATAAGCATGTCGAAACTAAGTTTGACCCAAATTGCTCCTGCAATGGCTGCAATTGTAATTCTATTAGCAATAGTTAGTAATACGATTTTCAAAATGGTGCAAGCTTATTTGAAAGGATCGAAAAGTTTACGCAAACAGGTACTAATTGGACTTACCCCTTCCATAATTATTGCTATTTTAAGTATTGCTGGTATATATCTGAAAATAAACGTATGAAAAAAATAAAACTTAAAAATATTGAGACACAGGCTCCACAAAGAATAAATAAAGAGGCATATAAGCGTAAGTTGGATAAAGTTATAAAGGAGTTATCGGACTTACAACATTTATTGTACGCATCACACACATACAGTCTTTTAATAATATTTCAAGGCATTGATACCTCGGGTAAGGATAGTACTATAAGGCATGTTTTTTCATCTGTTAACCCGCTTGGAGTTCAGGCAAAATCCTTTAAAGCTCCTGCCGGTAGGGAATTGGAACATGATTATATGTGGCGTATTTTTCAAGAACTTCCGGAGAAAGGAAAGATACAAATTTTCAATAGGTCTTATTACGAAGATATATTGGTACCCACAATTCAAAAATCACTTTCAAACAATATCATTGAAGAGCGGTATGAATTTATAAACGCATTTGAAAATCATTTGCTCTGCAATAATACAGTTATCCTCAAATTCTTTTTACATATAAGTGAAGAGGAACAAAAAAAACGAATACAAGAGAGGCTGAACGATCCTTTTAAAAAATGGAAATATTCAGATGAAGACCTGGAGTCTTCTGAAAAGTGGAAAGAATATGAACAGGTGTATGAACAAATATTGAATCGTTGTAGCCTAAAATTACCTTGGGTAATAGTCCCTGCTGATAACAAATGGTATAGGGACTATATAGTAGCCTCTACAATAGTTGCAAGGTTGAAAAAACTGAATTTAAAATTCCCTGAAAAGTAAGATATGGATAGCGCATTTGTTATTATAGTCAACCGTATTGTTGGGGTTTACTAAATGCGAATTCCCATAATTGTAACATCATCTACTTGCTCCAACTCACCTTTCCATTCCTGGAATGTATTTTCCAATATGTTTTCTTGTTCTTTCAATGGAAGGTCATGAATGGAAAATAATTTTTTCTTTAGCTGCTTGCTCATGAATTTTTTACCTTTTATTCCACCAAACTGGTCAGAAAAACCATCAGTTCCCATGTAAATGATGTCACCTTTTTTTACAATTATTTCCTCAAAGGTAAAAGGTTTCATACTTGAATAAAATCCTACAGGTTGCTTATCACTTTTAAACTCCAAAAAATTCGCAGTGTCATTCTGATTTGAAATGATATAGATCGCATTATTGGCACCGGAAAAATGAATTTTCACATCATCAGAATCGTGATTTTTAAATATTGAAATTAGTGAGATATCCATTCCATCCTTTCCTCCGGAATCAAGTTGCTGAGGATTGAGTGCGCAAATAATTATCCGTCTTAATTCATCTAGAATCTTATCCGGTTCTACAATGTTTTTTGAATGTGAAATTTCGTTCAGCAAGCTAATTCCTATTAAACTCATAAATGCGCCCGGTATCCCATGCCCAGTGCTATCCGCACAGGCAATTATTACCCTGTCGGGTAGATCAAATGCCCAATAAAAATCACCACTTACTATATCTCTTGGTTTGTACATGATGAAATAATTTTTCAACGTTTTATTAAGTGTAGCTTCTGAACTTAAGAAACTTTGTTGAATACGTTTTGCATAATTAATACTGTCGGTAATGCTTTTGTTTTTATCAGCAATTACACCATAAGCCGTTTTTAAATCAACATTTTTATCAGCTATTATTTTATTTTGTTTTAATATTTTATTGTTGGCAGATTTTATTTTCACATAAGAATAAATGAACACCAATACAATCCCTGCAATAATGGAATAAAACCACCAGGTTTGCCAAAATGGTGGATGAATAACAAATTTATAAGAAACCGGTACTTTATTCCATACTCCTTCACCATTATTTGCAATAACTAAAAATTCATATTCTCCGGGAGGAATATTTGAATACGGAGCTTCTGTTTTTGAGGTTTCTGGGAGCCAATCTTTATCGAGGCCCTTTAACATAAAGCGGTATTTAACTTTTCCCGGAGTGGTTAAGCTTACTCCTATAAAATTAAAAGTTAAATAATTTTTGTCATGAGCCAATTCCAGATCTACAGGAAGGCTGCTCTGGTCAAGAGAATCCGCAAATAATTTCCAATCTGTTTTTTGGGAAAATAAGTTAATACTCTTAATGCGGGTAATAGGTTCAAAAGTGTTTTTTCTATCAAATTGTGGTTGATATACGACTAACCCATTTTCAGTACCAAACCATATTTTTTCTTGTTG
>JAIOQD010000082.1 GCA_021413595.1 Bacteroidota bacterium
CAACTTAGCAAAGCTACTGCCCAATATCAACAATTATTAAACTTACTAAAACTCCAATTAGGAATTTCTACTTCTCAATCAATTACTATTGAAGAAACGTTTAATGCATCTTCAGAAGAAATAAAGTATTCCAATAAACCAACCTCAGACATTACTTTGTTTAATACAAAACAACTTCTTTTAAACTCAGAGTTGAAAACATTAAAACTATCTCATTTACCATCTTTTTCACTTTATGGCACGTATGGCACCACCGGGTATGGAAACTACAGTGGTACAAATGATTTTTTTAAAACATTTCCTATTGGATTTGCCGGTGTAAAAATGTCGTGGATGATATTTTCAGGAACTTCGTTAGAACATAAAATATTTCAAAAGAGAGAAGAGTTAAAACAAAACACACTTAGAATAGAGCTCTTAAATGACAAACAAAATGTGCAAATAGAAAATGTACAAATGCAATATACGGTAGCTAAATCAAATCTTTCAAATTCTAAATCGCAATTAGCGTTAGCAGAAACTATTTACTCAAAAACACTTATTCAACAAAAGGAGGGCGTTGCTTCTTTAACAGATGTACTACTTTCGGATAATACACAAAAAGAAGCGCAACAAAATTATTTGTCGGCATTAGTAGATTTAATGAAGGCTGATTTAGAACTTAAAAAAGTTTCAGGAAATATTTTAAATACGAAATAAATTAACAATTAAAAAAATAGATAATGAAAAAGGTTTTATACATCATCATACCATTAGCAATAATTGCAATTGTGATAATTAAATTGAAAAACAATAAAGACATCGTAAAAGATAAAGTTTATCAATACGATAAGGAGCAAGCTATTAACGTTACAGTTGAAACTATTAAAGCTGAAATGATTGGCGCAGAATTTTCATACTCAGGCACATTTGAACCTAATAAGGAGACTAAACTTAGTGCAGAGATACAAGGTAAAATAAATGATGTTTTTGTTGACGTAGGAAGTTCTGTATTGAAGGGACAATCCTTAATTCAATTAGATAACTCATTATTAAAATTGCAATTGCAAACGGCTGAGGTTCAAATTGAAGGATTGGAAGCCGATGTAAAACGCTTTACAGTTTTGGCAAATGCAGATGCTGTGCAGGGGATTCAAGTAGAGAAGGCTGAATTGGGTTTAAAATCTGCTAAAATTCAAAGAGCAACCTTACTTGAACAAATTAATAAAACAACAATAAAAGCACCTTTTGAAGGACTTGTAACAGCCAAGCTTACTGAGGAGGGGGCGTTTGCCGCTCCCGGAGTTCCTTTGCTTCAAATTACAGACATTACAAAATTAAAATTTACAGTTAATGTTTCCGAAAACGATTTGAATCTATTTGACTTAAATCAAGTTTTCTCAATTGGTACAGATGTATATCCTGATATTTTATTGTCAGGAAAAGCTAGTATGATAGGGAGTAAAGCAAATATGGGTAGTAGCTTTCCTATTCAATTTATAGTGAATAATACTTCTGATTTAAAAATTAAATCAGGAATGTTTGGTAAAGTGAATTTAAAAAGTGAGAAGCAAAAATTAGGAATTATTATTCCTGCCTCGGCAATTATAGGCTCTGCAAATCAGACACAAGTATATAAAGTTGAGAAAGGGAAAGCTATTCTACATAGCGTTACAATTGCACAAAAAATAAAAAACAAAGTTGTAGTATCAAGTGGATTAAATGAAGGCGATGTAATCGTAACAAATGGATTTATTAATCTTTTTAACGATGCAAACGTAACTGTTAACTAAAAAATTAGATAAAATGAATATTACAGAACTATCTATAAAACGTCCCTCGCTGATAATAGTTCTTTTCAGTGTACTAACCTTGTTAGGGGTTATCGGGTATAAAAATTTGAGTTACGAGTTAATGCCCGATTTTAATCAGCCTGTTGTGGTTATTAAAACGGTGTATCCCGGTGCAGAACCTGGAGAAGTGGAAACGTCTGTTTCTCGAAAAATTGAAGATGCCCTTTCAAATTTGGAAGGTGTGGATTATTTGGTAACTAAATCGTTACCAAATGCATCTATCATCATTGCCAATTTAAAATACGGAACAGATTTGGATAAAACCATGCAGGATGCTCAACGCTATATTGACAATATTCGTAAAGATTTACCGCAGGATATTTTAAGCCCGGTAATGAGTAAGGTTTCTCCAAATGATTTACCAATCATGTCAATCAGTGCTACAAGTGATTTACCTGCTACAGCATTTTATCAAAAAATGAAAGATGAGTATCTCCCCCAAATTCAACAAATAAAAGGAGTTGCAGAATTAACGATACTTGGAGGCGAAGAAAGGGAGATTCAAGTTAAAGTAAATCAAGATAAATTAAAGCTATATAAGATTTCATTGTATCAAGTAGTTGAATCTATTAATCGTTCGGGTTTAGACCTTCCTGCCGGTAAAGTACAAACAGATAAAGAGAATAATTCGGTGCGTTTAACGGGAAAGTTTACAACCATTGATGATATAAAAGGTGTTCAAATTGCGATGCCAATGCCTGGCAGTCCTGTATATGTTAAAGATATAGCCAATGTAGTTGATGGCATAAAAGAAACAACATCCATTAGTCGTTACAATGGAAAGAATGGAATTGGAATTTTATTAAAAAAACAAGGCGATGCCAATGCCGTTGATGTTTCAAAGATGGTTCGTGAAAGATTTAAAAACATTGAAAAACAAAATGCTAATTCGAATGTGAAATTTATCATTGCAGATGATAGTACTGATAATACAATTGCAGCCGTTAATTCAGTTGTATTTGATTTGGGCTTAGCTGTGGTATTAGTTTCTTTAGTAATGCTTTTGTTTTTACGAAGTTTTAGAAACTCCCTAATTGTAATAATTGCTATTCCCACTTCATTGGTTACAGCATTTGCGGTAATGTGGTTGTTGGGTTACACTCTAAATTTAATGACATTGCTTGCCATGTCTTTAATCATCGGCATCTTGGTTGATGATGCGACTGTAGTGTTGGAAAATATTCAAAAGCATTTGGATATGGATAAAGAAAAGCGAACAGCTTCAATGGATGGACGTATGGAAATTGGATTTTCTGCATTGTCTATCACATTGGTTGATGTGGTTGTGTTTTTGCCAATCCTATTCTTACAAGTATTTGTAGCAGATATGTTGAAGCAATTTTCGGTTGTAGTTGTAACATCAACACTCACCAGTTTATTGGTTGGTTTTACTCTTACTCCTTGGTTAGCATCGAGAATAGGCAAAAAAGAAGATTTGCAACCCACTAACTTCTTTAATCGTTTTTTACTTGGCTTTGAACATCAATTAGAAAAATTCACCAATTGGTATGGCAAACAATTAGAATGGATACTGAGTCACAAATTAATTTTTACCGGAATAGTTATTTTTCTTTTCGCAGTTACTTTGGGTATTATGAAACAAGGCATCATAGGTAAAGAGCTTATTTCAACGGGTGAACAGGGTAAATTTCGTATGAGTTTAGAGTTTGATAAATCAACATCTATTCAACAAAATAATTTGATTGCGCAAAAGATTGAAACGTATATAATTAAACAACCTGCTGTATCAACTGTTTTTAGTAACATAGGTGGTCCGAGTACAGGTATTGGAAGTTTAGGAGTTGGCTCAGCTAATAAAACCGAATTTACCATTCAGTTGAAATCTGACAAAGAGAGAAATAAACAACCTACTGAGGAGTTTATGAAAAATCTTCGGGAAGAATTAAAAGCAGAGTTTCCGGGTATAAATTATTCTATGGCGGCATTAGGACTGATACCACGTTCTGCGCCAATTGAAATTACATTAAGTGGAAGTAATTTGGATTTGGTAATGAAAACGGGTAATGATTTAAAATCAGTTATTGAAAAAATTCCGGGTTCGGATAATGTTCGTCTATCGGTGGAGCAAGGAAGTCCTGAATATAAAATAATCCCTGACAAAGATAAAATGCAGCGTCTTGGCTTAACAACGGCTTATGTAGGTGTAAATTTAAGAACGGCCTTTACAGGAAACGATGATGCTACTTTAACAGAAAATGGAACAGAGTATCCTGTAAGAATTTGGGTTGATGGCTACAACAGACAAAACTACGAAGATGTACAACGCCTATCTATCGTTAATCCAATGGGCTTACCTATTGAAGTATCACAGTTTGCAACTGTAGAACGAGATAATTCTCCATCCTTATTGGAACGGAAAGACCGGCAGCCGGCAGTTACACTTACTTCCGATGTATTAGGAAGACCATCGGGAACAGTAGCAGATGATGTGGTTGCTTATATTAAAAACAACCCACTACCTGAAGGCATTCAAATGACTTGGGGTAGCGATATCAAAAGACAAAACGATAGTTTTGGAGCATTAGGTTCTGTTTTGCTAATTTCATTTCTTTTGATTTACCTAATTCTGGTGGCTCTATATGATAATTTTATATATCCAATTGTAGTTTTGTTTTCTATTCCTGTGGCTGCGATTGGCGCATTCTTAGCTTTGAATTTATCGTTAAATAATTTAAGCTTGTTTGCATTACTTGGTTTGATTATGCTTATGGGATTGGTTGTAAAAAATGCGATATTAATCGTTGACTTTACAAATCAGTTAAAAGCACAAGGAACGCATTATAAAGAAGCATTAATCATTGCTGGCAAAGGGCGTATGCGTCCAATTTTAATGACAACCATTGCTATGATTATTGGTATGCTCCCAATTGCCCTTGGTAAAGGAACAGCAAGTGAATGGAAAAACGGATTGGCTTGGGTAATTATTGGAGGTCTTTTTTCTTCATTAATTTTAACTGTTTATTTAGTGCCAATGGTATATTATTTGGTAGATAGATTGAGAGAAAAGATTGCAAATAGAAAAAGTAATTAACATGAAACAGCTACACGTATTTGCACTTGCTTGTTTAGCAATATTCGCACTTTCTTCATTTAATATTCAAAAAGAAGAAACGTATTCTTTAACAGTTGAAGTAAAGGATTTACAAAACTCAAAGGGAGTTGTTCAATTTGCTTTATATAATAAAGACGGAACAATCCCTGATGAACATTACAAAAAATGCTGTAAGATATTAAAAGAAAAAATACAAGATGGTTCATCTAAAGTAACCTTTAGTAATCTTCCTAAAGGTAAGTATGCAATAAATATCCTGCATGA
>JAIOQD010000512.1 GCA_021413595.1 Bacteroidota bacterium
CTAAATTACGATCAAAAAAATCTTTTGCTAATCTTACCATCGCAATTTCGCTTTTGGCAACTACCATAATACCGCTTGTATTTTTATCCAAGCGGTGAACCAGCCCCGGCCGTAAGCTGGGAGTTGTGCGTTGAATAACATCTCCATTCTCATCTTTCTTTTCTCCAGCCTTATTAACAGGAAGATTTTGAAAGTGATAAACCAAAGCATTCACCAGCGTACCACTATAATTGCCATACCCCGGATGAACAACCATTCCTGGATTTTTATTGATCATAATCAGATCATTATCTTCATAAACCACATTAATAGGAATGTTTTGAGAGATCAGTTCAACTTCACGCGGTGGATGGGCTAATACAACTGTGATCAGATCAAATGGTTTTACTTTGTAATTTGATTTTACAGGTTTTCCATTTACCAAAATACTTCCATTTTCAGCGGATTGTTGTATTTTAGAACGAGTCGCATTTTGAGTACGGTTCATCAAAAATTTATCGATTCTCAATAAATGTTGTCCTTTTTCCACTTCTATCCGATAGTGCTCAAACAACTCCTGATCATCATCCTGATCCTCGGCAATATCAAATTCTTCTTCTTCTTTCATTTTTGATTTAGGGATTTATAGATTTGGAGATTTTGCTGATTTACTAGTAACCAGACATTCTCCAATTCTCTATTTCTCTATTTTTTTTAGTTAATTTTTAAACTACTATACATTTTTTTAGAGCCCCTTCCTTTGTCAGGATAAACTCCGCCTCATTTTATTTTGTAAGGATGGACTTTAGTCCGTCCTGCTTGAGCAGCACCTTAAACCCAAGAGCCTTTGGCTCGGTGCATATATGTGCCGTTCCCCAGGAACTTATTTTTGTTCTTCACTTTTTTCAACGGACTGATTCCGCTGTTACAATACTAATTCGTTCTTCTAAGAAGAACTAAAAATGTATAATAGTTTAATTGATTTAGGCGCTTAATGAATAATGCAAACACTAATGCTTTATATCGCAACTTGCGCTGTCAGCCAGAGCTTGTCGAAGGATGTGCGTGGGGCTGCCCATATACTTCGACAGGCTTCTTCAGAGAAGAACGTACGTACGATTTAGCCTGAGTTCAGTTAAAATAATTATTTGTAAAGTGCCTAATTCAAATATATTATTAATGGTTTTTGAGAAAAACTTAATATATTTACAGAAGAACCTCAAAAAAAAATTGTTAAGAAATAACGTATCTTATGGAAGAACTCTTTGATCGGTCAGCTGAATATGATGAAATGCTGAATAAGGGTATTGCACTAAGTGGTGAGGATAAATACTTTTTCATACGTGCTAGGTTTGGGGATCTAATAAATAATATTCCTAAGAGTAAAACCATCAAAAAAATTCTTGATTTCGGTTGTGGAGTTGGTGACGGAACTTTATTAATGAAACAGTATTTCCCAGATACGGCTATTACAGGCTGTGATACTGCCTCCAAAGCGCTAGAATATGCCAATCAAAAAAATAGCGCAAATGGAACAATTTCATATATTGAAATGAAAAATTTTCTTTTTAAAAATGAATTTGATCTTTGCTTTGTAAATGGAGTTTTTCATCATATTCCTTTGGAGCAGAGGCCATTGTCTATTAAAATGATTTATGATTCTTTAAAGCCTGGAGGTATTCTTGCTCTTTTTGAAAACAATCCATTAAATCCAGGAACAAAAATGGTAATGAGCCGGATAGCTTTTGACAAAGATGCAATTACTTTAGTCCCCTCTGAAACACGACAAATGCTGCTATCTGCTGGCTTTAAAATAAAAATCAAACCTCGGTTTTTATTTTATTTTCCTAGGGTGCTTAAATATTTGAGACCATTAGAACAACTTTTGGTTCATATTCCATTTGGTGCACAATATTATTTTTTAGCTGAAAAATAATATTGTTAAATTTGGCATCTCATTTTTAAACTCTTTCTCTTTTAGTAAAAAATAAAAAAATAGTATTGGTTTTTGTATTTAAAAGCTTCAATTCTTATTGCAAAACCTGTTAATAAACTTAAAAATAGATTTTATAAAATGGCTAAAGCATTCATACATCCAAATGCAATTGTTGAAACAGAAGAGATTGGTGACGATACTCGTATCTGGGCGTTTGTTCACATTCTTAGTGGTGCAAAAATCGGGTCGGGGTGCAATGTATGTGATCATTGCTATGTTGAATATGACGTAATTGTAGGAAATAATGTAACGATAAAATGTGGCGTGTACTTATGGGAAGGATTACGAATTGAAGATGATGTATTTATCGGTCCCAACGCAGTATTTACTAATAATCCTAGGCCCCGCAGTAAACAAAGAATCGTACATTTAAAGACATTTATTAAACAGGGAGCATCTATAGGAGCAAATTCCACCATTATGGGAGGGATAACTATTGGGAAATATGCAATGACTGGTATTGGATCTGTTGTTACTCGTGATATTCCTGATTATGCCCTAGTTTATGGAAATCCCGCCAAATTTAGAGCCTGGATCGATGAAAGGGGAGAAAAACTAGTTATGGGCAAAGATGGCTTTTGGATTTCACCTGATGGAATAAAATTTAAGGAGACTGAAAATGGTTTAAAAAGAAAATAATTATAGTTGATTTTTTTGAAAAAATTAATTAATTAAATAAAAAGATATTGCATGCCTAAATTATCCATAATAGTACCGTGCTATTTTAATGAATTAAATATCCCCATTACCTCAAAAGAATTAATATTAAATGAACAACTATTTCCATCCGATGTTTCATTTGAATATATAATGGTTGATGATGGAAGTAAAGATAGAACACTGGAAGCCCTTATTACATTTAAAAATCAATTTCCAGAAAAAGTTAAAATAATAAAACTTTCAGGAAATTTTGGTTCCTATAATGCAATTCAAGCAGGAATGAAATATGCTACAGGTGATTGTAATATAGTAATTACGGCAGATTTACAAGATCCACCAGAGTTAATGCCAAAAATGTATGAGTTTTGGATTAAAGGATTTAAATTAGTATTAGCCAATAGAGAAAGTCGAGAGGATCCTTTTT
>JAIOQD010000526.1 GCA_021413595.1 Bacteroidota bacterium
CTGCGGAGCAAATAGAAAAATACCTTGCTATTGCAAGGCAGGCGATCAACGGATATTTAACTATAGGCACATTCTCTGATAGTGGCCCGACCAAATGCAGTGGGCTTGAAATCAGGCAATACAATGAGGAGCAGTTGCAAAACCAACTGTCAAAAGGATTTACTAAAATTCGCTGTATAACTGAAGACCATGTTACTCCATTTAACACAAAACAGAATTTTCTTTTTTGCAGTTTCAAAATAGCTGCCTGACCAATTCGCAATACAGATGAAACAGATTACTTTGCTTGGTTACAATAGGAACAACTCATATGCAACTCCCATGAAAAATTAATAGTAGATATGATCCAACATTTTGATCGTTAAAATTTCTACTCCGGTCTGTTCCGCAACATCATTCTTTGACAGGTTACAGCCAGTGCTTACCTTTACCACACCTCCCCGGCAGGTGCCACGTCTGCTTGTACTGTTTTTTTTTGCTCTGGATACAGACTTTTCGATAGTGCAAAAAGGCAAGGTGTATTAATGGCCTGGGATACCGATTTGTTTTCACTCAGTTTAATTTGCATTGCATATTTGGCAAATTTTGTATGGCGAAAATAACTGAACCACAAAACCAATAATTATTATGCAACGTTTATTATTTGTGCTACTCATTGCAATTACCTTAGTTGCATGCCAGCAGCCAGCCACATTGTCTAATGATGAAAAGAGAATAATAACTAATGAAGTCAGGCAAACACTTTATAATTATTATACCGACATCAGGAAGTCCGGTTTAGCGGCAGAATTTAACTACCTGGATAACTCAAAAGAATTCTTCTGGGTGCCGCCCGGTTTTTCAGGAGCTATATTTTACGACTCTGTAGCCGCTATCCTCAATAAAAGTGCGAAACTGTTCACATCGGTCAATAATACTTTTGACACGCTGATAATTGTACCGTTAAGAAATGACCTTGCCAATTATACCTGCCGGCTGACATCGGCCATGACCTTAGTGGACGGTAAATCATCAACCATGTCGATGGTAGAGACCGGAACTTTGATAAAAAGAAAGAACGGGTGGAAACTCCTTTGCGGGCAAACTACGATTTTGAAATGATTACCCCCCGTTGACAATAGTATTCAGTGGAAAAGCAAGACAGATTAAGCAATAACAAAAAAGGTTATGCAATGAAGTGTATTTTTTTAGTAGTCGCTTTTTTTTGTACTTCATATAACGTCTTTGCTAATAGAGAGATGTGGAACTCCGAAGCCAGCAGACGTAATTGGACGCCAATGATGATTTTTGTGTATCAAAATCAAAAAAGTAAAATTGACTCAATGATTAGGACCGGAGTAGACATCAATGTTCAAAATCCGAATGGGTACACCCCGTTATGGGTAGCAATAATGAAAGGTGATAGCAGGTCTGTAGAATATCTTTTAATAAATGGGGCTAATGTTAATGTAACAGATACAACAGGGGAGTCGTTGTTAATGACTGCATGTGGGACAAATGGCTATCGGATTGCTAAATTGCTAATATCATATGGCGCATATATCAACTATAAAAGAGGTGGTTATACCGCGTTGATGAGCGCTACCAGGTTTGCACGGCCAAGGTTGTTACGACTGTTAATTGCAAACGGAGCTGATGTTAATACAGGAAGAGAAATAAATTATACTGCGGTATACCTTGCTCGCTATGGCTTCTATCTTGGGCATGTTTACAAAAGAAAATACAGAATACTAAAGCGACATGGGGCTATCGAATAAATAATGTAAATGATTGAACAGATCCCCCGTTGACCATAGTATTCAAAAAAAACAACAGTTGAGCGTAAACTCCGTTTACGTTCCGTTGGAAGTAAATCTCTGATTTACGAATAAAGAGGTGCTACTGTTCCGGATTCTCTGTTCCCAACGGTCTTCTTTGTCAGGTTATCTTCTATACCTATCTTTACCAAAGCCTGACCAGCAGTTTCAGAAGTTTGCATGCATTATCTATTCGTTTCATGCGAGTATACATATCTGAGGTTGGGGGCAACATAATTTTCGAACATGAACATTACAACTATATTAGGTCTGTTGCTCATAGGGCTTGCGTCCGGCCTGCTGAGCAGTATGGTAGGGATAGGAGGCGGAATAGTAATTGTTCCCGCTCTTGTTTTTATATTCGCCATGAGCCAGAAAATGGCGCAGGGCACATCCCTCGTAATGCTGCTGCCCCCTATAGGTATTCTGGCGGTTATCAACTATTACAAAGCCGGGTATGTTGATTTTAAAATAGCCGGGATACTCATCATTTCGTTTATTGCCGGCAGTTATTTTGGCAGTAAAGTAGCCCTCAATTTGGATGAAAGCATTTTAAAAAGGATTTTTGGAGCTTTTTTGATGATATTGGCGGTTAAATACCTGTTTTTCAGTAAATGATCAATAAACAACACTATTCAATACCTAATTGTTATAAGCAATGCGAACAAAGATCAAAGACATTTTAAAGAAGGAAGAATACGACAGTAAAGTAAATGTAAAAGGATGGGTACGCTCTTTCCGCAATAACCAGTTCATTGCCCTCAACGATGGTTCCTGCATGGGTAATATCCAGGTAGTTACAGGTCTTGACACAGATGAAGCCATCATCAAAAAGATCAATGTAGGCGCGTCGATGAGCATTGATGGC
>JAIOQD010000083.1 GCA_021413595.1 Bacteroidota bacterium
TGTCGCAGCGAACAATACCACCAAAAATATTTACAAGAATAGCTTTTACCTTAGGATCTTTTAAAATAATACGGAATGCTTGCTCAACACGCGTAGCATTTGCGGTACCACCTACATCAAGAAAGTTTGCTGGATCGCCACCAGAAAGTTTAATAATGTCCATTGTAGCCATTGCCAAGCCAGCCCCATTAACCATACAACCAACGTTACCATCCAGTTTTACATAGTTAAGATTGTGTTCACCTGCCTCTACTTCCGTAGGATCTTCTTCTGTAATATCACGTAAAGCTAATAGATCAGGGTGACGGAACAGAGAATTGCCATCCAAAGATACTTTTGCATCAACAGCAATAATTTTATTATCAGAAGTTTTTAAAACAGGATTTATTTCAAACATAGAAGAATCAGTAGCTTCATACGCTTTATATAAGGATGCAATAAATTTAGTCATTCCTTTAAAAGCTTCACCACTCAACCCTAGGTTGAAAGCAATTTTACGACATTGGAAATCACGTAAACCAACTTTTGGATCAATTTCTTCCTTAAAAATTAAATGAGGCGTATTGTGCGCAACTGTTTCAATATCCATACCACCTTCGGTTGAATACATTACAGTATTGTGGCCTTTAGCACGATCAAGCAATATGCTTACATAAAAATCTTTTGTTGGAGTTTCTCCCGGATAATACACATCCTGAGCAATCAACACTTTATTTACTTTTCTGCCCTTTTCACCCGTTTGTATTGTTACAAGCGTATTTCCAAGGATATTAGTATAAATAGTTTTAACAGCATCCAATGATTTTGCAAGAGCCACACCATGCTGGTCTGTTCCGGCAATTGTACCTTTACCACGTCCACCTGCATGTATTTGTGATTTTACAACCCACCATCCTGTACCGGTTTGTTTTTGCAATTCCTTTGCAGCTTCAACAGCCTTTTCTGGTGTATCAGCAACAATACCTTCCTGAATAGTTACTCCAAAACTTTTTAATACTTCTTTACCTTGATATTCATGTATATTCATAATATTTTTTTGATTTTAATTTTATAGTGAAACTAAGCAACAAATATAAAAAAGATTGTCACAGCTTCATAGATTATTCTTTTTATTGTTTTAGGTATTAGGGCGTGCCCCTCTGGGTCGGGCTTTTCACTCCAATCTTTCTCCAGCAAAAAGCTGGAGAAAGGATTTACGTGGAATTTACCCTGAGCCTAGTCGATGGGATCCCTCACGCAAACAAAAGGAAACATAAGGGTCGGCTTTGCTTGCAACGGCAACGCGCGCTTTCATTTCGAGCGGAGTCGAGAAAGTGGGTGGCAGAATTAATAAGACTGTTTAAAAGTATAATTGGTTAATCTGTAAACCTGTGGCGATTACTACTACAACAATTAAAAACAAAAAAATCCCTCCACAATTGCTTGAAGAGGGATTTTGAATAAATCTATTTTTTTTTATTCTTGAGTTTCTGTAGCTTCAGAAGCTCCTTTTTTAGCGTAACGAGTACGGAATTTATCAACACGACCTGCTGTATCAACCAATTTCACTTTACCGGTATAAAAAGGGTGTGACATATGAGAAATCTCCAATTTAATAATTGGGTATTCATTACCATCTTCCCATTTAACGGTTTCTTTGCTCTCTACGCATGATTTAGTTAAAAAAGAGTAATCAATACTCAAATCTTTAAATACTACTAAACGGTAGTTTTCTGGGTGAATTCCTGCTTTCATTTTAATTACATTTTATTTTTAGGACTGCAAAGATAGTTATTTGAATCTAATTTGCAATGTTTATATTAAAAAGATATTTTTTTTCCTAAAAACAGACTTTATATAAGTAATTGGTTAATGTGAGTCGCAATTCCCGACAGCCTTGAAACCGAGTGCTTGATGTCATTAATTGAAGGATTTGTAACATTTAATGGAATCAAGCCACTTTCTCGAAAGGCCTACTTGCGCTGTGTAATAGACCTATCAGGTTATAAAAACCTTGAAGGGTCTTGGCAATGAGATAGAGAAAGGGGCGTATCGTACACCCTTATTCTAGGATGTATTTTAATTTATATAAAGTCTCATCTATTTTCAATACAAATGCCCCGATTTTTTCAGGTTGTGAACATTAAATCAAATAGTTATTAACATTTTTGCGAAATTTTTTTTTATCTAATATACTTAAAATCAAAAGATTAAACATAACCGAGTTGAATATTTTCTTATACACTTCAAATAAATGAAACCTTATTGATATTTTTGCGTTTCGATGGTTAGGTTAATTATAAAGGTAATTAGTTATAAAAAATCGAGACACTGTCGTTTTTTACTCAAATTTGTTTTTTTATAAATTTATTAAAAAAGTATTTTATGATTTGACCATAGAAATTAGTGTTTTGATTTTAACAAGACTTAAAATTGAAACAGCGCTTTGTACGCCTCGTATATAAAATATTAAATAGCCATCAATTTTTTAAACTTAAAACTAAACAAAATGAAAAAACTTACAAAAATCTCCGCAATTGCAATCTTAATGATTGGATCTAGTTTTAGCGTATTTGCACAAGCTACTGCTACTGCTACTGCTTCTGCAACAATTATTATACCAATAGCGATCACCAAAACCGTTGACATGAATTTTGGTACCGCAGCAGTTCAAACTGGTACCGGTGGAACTGTAGTATTAACTCCTGCTGGTACTAGAACTGTAACTGGCGGTGTTACACTTCCTTCAGTTACCGGAACAGTTACTGCAGCTTCTTTTAGTGTTACCGGTGAAGGAACTTCTACTTATAGTATTACTCTTCCAGTGGCTCCGCTCACAATAACGAGTGGTGTCAATACTATGACCGTTTCTACTTTCACAAGCACACCTACACCAACCGGAACTTTAACTGCTGGTGCACAAACGTTACTTGTTGGTGGAACATTAAACGTTGCAACATGGCACTAGTAAATTGTAAATAGTTTAAAGTTTAGCACCTCGTTTTTCTGTATTTCAAATTCCTAACCATTTGTTAGCTATACCTCCAATCAAAAACAGATTTTACATTACAATTTAAGAACGATGATTTTTTTAATAAAAAATAAAAATAAAATGAAACTTAAAAAACAAGGTATTATTGAAATGAGACAATTTAAAATGAATAATAATCGATTTTTTATTCTCCATTATCCTTTCATTTTAATATTATTAGTCTTATTAATAGCGTCCTCCATAAAATCGACAGCCCAAGGCGATCTGCTTGTTTTCCCAAAGAGAATTGTTTTTGATGAAACCAAAAAGTCGCAATCAATTAATATAAGTAATACCGGGCGAGATACGGCAAGGTATATTATTTCATTTGTACAAATACGAATGAAAGAAGATGGGAGCTTTGAAAATATAACACAACCAGATCCTAATCAGTATTTTGCAGACCCTTATCTTCGGATTTTCCCTCGACAAGTAATTCTAGGTCCGAATGAAGCACAAGTTGTAAAAATACAGTTACAAAAAACTGACCAAATGGTGCCGGGTGAATACCGCTCCCACCTTTATTTTAGAGCTATGCCGGATGTTAAACCCTTAGGCGAAAAAGAAATTCAAAGAGATACAAGTTCATTCTCTGTTAAATTAACTCCAGTATTTGGAATAACCATTCCCATTATTATTCGCAAAGGAGAAACCACAGCAAAAGTTAGCTTATCAAATATATCGTTTCAAAAAACATATGATTCCATTCCAGTTCTAAAACTTGATTTTAACAGAATTGGAAACATTTCGGTTTATGGTGATATAACTGTAAATCTTATTTTGCCAAATGGCAAAACAATAAAGGTTGGCGAAATAGATGGATTTGCCGTTTATACACCCGGAATGATAAGAAATTGTAAAATTGAATTAAAAAAAGGAGTTGACTACAAGAAAGGGAAATTGCTAATAACCTATGCAACATCTGTGGAAGATAAGGATTCAAAATTGGCAGAAGCGGAGTTGGAATTACATTAACAACCTCCATCTTTCCACCAAAAGATGATATGACAATGAGTGCGTTTTATAACATATCAATAACAATGAATGAAAAAGCCAAAAGCAGGAGTTTTAGTGGGAAAACCCTTCTCCACTTCTTGGAGGATGTGAGGGGCTTCTTCCTGCTATTCTTTTGTTTGGTTTGTTATACTCCCCCCCTTTCGTCTCAACCAATTGGAATTACAAAAACAGTAGATATGAGTTTTGGTAATATTGCAGTTGTTTCTCCCGGAACCGTAGTTTTAGATCCAAGTGGTTCGAGAGTTGGAACAGGTGGTGTTACTCTTCCTGCTATTACAGGAACTGTTATGGCTGCTTCATTTGATATTACAGGAGGAGCCGATCTTACGTACTCCATTACACTTCCATTAAACTGTGTAATTAGTAGTGGCGGCAATAACATGACAATCGATAATTTTACCAGTACTCCTTCCGCAACAGGAACATTAAGTGGTATTGGAACTCAACAATTAAAAATTGGAGCAACTTTAAATATTGGAGGGGCACAGGTTCCTGGCACATATATGAGTGGTGCAGCATTTTCTGTTACGGTAAACTATAACTAAATAAGTTCTAAGCCCCCCCAATTAACCTCAACCAAAAGGAGATAGAGAATTGGTCCACCACGCTCTCAAGGATTAAG
>JAIOQD010000527.1 GCA_021413595.1 Bacteroidota bacterium
AATCCCCCCGGCCCCCTTTTCAAGGGGGAGTAAATCTGTTAAATTTATTCCTTCAATAGAACAGGTATCGGGATAATTACCTTTAAAATGGGCGGTATCCACCACTATTTTTTTGATATCTCCTTTGTGTGCAAGTTTTACAATTACCCAATCGCGATTATTTGGAGTTCTGTTACGCTTGGTTTCCCATCCGTCTCCCATATTCACCCCACGACCCGGCATTATTAAATTATCCATGTGGCTAAAAAACATATCATTACACAAAACGGATTTTGCACCATTCACTACAGAGGCCAGATCAAGCAATTCATCCTGTTTTATGGTATCCCAATTTTTATAAACTTCGCCATACACTTTTAAACGAGCAACCCCTCCATCAGGATAAATATTCAATCGTAAATGTGTCCAGATTTTATCATTTGTAATTTCAAAAAAATTATGACTCCCTGGATTTAAAGGTGATTTGGATACTATTTCAACCCAAGCCGCTTTTTCGGATTGTAATAATTCGGTAGATGGGTCACCTATAATATTGCATGCTTCAACAGATGCGAAAGGCGGGTGATTGCCTAAAAAAAAGTTGGTGTCTATATCTAAACCACTTATAATTCCTGATGCACCAAGTTTAATGATACACCAATCATATCCCGGAGTTCTTTTCCTGCGCGACTCCCAGCCATCCATCCATTTTCCTCTGTCGGTAAATTTATCTGTGATAAAAATACCTCTTCCCGGTTTTAGTAAATTTTCTTTTTCTGCAAAAAAATCATCACTGCATATAAGTGCTTTACCACCTAGGCGTTCCGAAGCAAGATCAATTAAAGATGTAAATTTGGGTTGTTGTGTAGTTGTAGTTTCCATATTAAAATATTTTTAATTTTATATTTAAGAACCCCGCGAGTTCATACGATTATAGGAACAGCTGAGTTATTTTGTTCGCACCCTGCCGGGATCGAGGATCCGAATATTCTCTTTTCTATAAAAAAATTCGCCTCTGGCATCCGACTACCCCTCATTTTAAACTCAATTTGCTTTAAACCCCTGTTTCCCTGTTAATATTTCGAAATACAATTTAAAATCGCCTTTGAGCGACATCCAGGGATATTTAAATGTTGCCGGTTTGTTATTTTCAATAAAAAAATGACCTATCCAGGCAAATAAATAAGCCGCAACAACACCCATAAGAATAAACCAGGCATTTTGTTGAATGATGGCAGTAATTACAAACAGTAAAAAAAGGCTGGTACCCACAAAATGTGTTACACGTGTACCTGTGTGACGATGTTGGTCAAGATAATAAGGATAAAACTCCTCAAAAGTGGTATACTCCTTTTCAGCCATGATAAATTAATGCTTTTTAAATTATGTTTAGTTTAAGGAAGTCTCGCACCTATTTCTACCGTCTCTATATAACCAACGCGCAGTCAGTCTGCGCTTGTTTGGGAGAGCGTACTTTTAAAAATGATCTTTTCTAAAAAACATCTATTTTTTTAATAAAACTTTTCCTTGTGGTAAAGATATAAAATTTCCGTTTTCATACACTTTTTCACCTCCAACATAAGTTTGTTTTACAACTCCATAAAGTTCTTCCCCTATGTATGGACTTATTTTATGACGGAACAGAATGTCCTCTTTTTTTACAGTAAATTTTTGTTCCGGATCCCAAACAACTAAATCTGCATCATAGCCCTTTTTAATTTGTCCTTTGGTATTTCCATAACCAATAAATTGAGCAATAGCAGTACTCATCAGCGTATCGATTTCGTTAACATTGAATCCTCTTTTTTTAGCTGAGGTCCAGATGATCGGCAACGAAAATTGTATAGAAGCAATACCTCCCCAGGCATCTTTTAAATTACCGGATTCCACTTTTTTTAATTCAGGTGTAGCGGGAGAGTGGTCAGTAACAATAAAATCAATGGTTCCATCTTTTAATGCCTCCCAAAGCTTTTCATTGTTTTCTCTTTCGCGTATTGGTGGTGCACATTTAAAAAGTGTGTTCCCATCCGGAATTTCTTCAGCACAAAAATAGAGATATTGAGGACAGGTTTCTACTGTTAAAGGCAGGCCTTTGGTCTTTGCAACTTTTATTTGTTCAATGCTGTTAGCAGAAGATAAATGTACAATATGAACCCTACAATTATATTCTTCGCACAAGCCTATCATCAGGTCAACTGCCTTATCTTCCCATATTTTGGGGCGGGAATCAAGGTATGCTTTATAATTGCTTGGATTTTTTTCAAATAGCGAAATGCCCGGATGCATTTCATCAAGTTCAGCATGCGCCAACAAGGGGATATTATATTTTGCAATGATCTGCATTCCTGTTTTAAGGTCGGAAACAGTAACATTGGGGAAATCATCAATTCCCGAATGTGTTAAAAATGCTTTGATACCCAATACCCCGGCTTGAATCAACTCTTCCAGTTTATCCAGGTTATCAGGGACAATACCTCCCCAAAATCCACAATTGCAATATAATTTACCTTCGCTTGATCTTATTTTTTCCTGGAGTGCTTTCGCTGATGTAGTTACAGGACTTGCATTTAAAGGCATATCCACCAAGGTAGTGATTCCTCCGACAATTGCAGCTTTGGTGATGCTTTCAAAACCTTCCCACTCTGTTCTTCCT
>JAIOQD010000528.1 GCA_021413595.1 Bacteroidota bacterium
ATACGATTAATAAAACTACTAAAACAAATTTGAAACAATTTATTTTTTTTAGAAATACACTTTTATTTTTTTAATAAAGGATTCGGGTGCGGCACATGGCTTATTAGCAGCCATTTTAATAAAAACCAAAGAGGTACTTCCCGTAGTTATTAATTCTCCTTTTTGATTATATATTTCGTAATCAAAAGTAATTTTTGCTGTAGGCAGATCCTTTATAACAGTTTTAATTACCAATAGATCATCATAAAATGCAGGTTTTAAATAGTTAAGGGTACACGTATAAACGGGTAACATTATTCCATTATCTTCCATTTCTTTATAGCTGGTCCCCAATTGACGCAAGGCTTCTACCCTTCCAACTTCAAAATATTGAGCATAATTCCCATAATAAACGTAGCCCATTCTATCCGTTTCAGCATAACGCACTCTCAAAGATGTTTCAGATATATACATATACACATAATTTATAAAAAAAACTAAAATAAACTATTTTAAATTACTATTTATATTTATTCAAAAAAATAAAAAAATAAAAAAAAATAAAGTGATTGTTATCCTTTCTAATACCTTTTAATATTCTTATAATTGTATCCCTAAAAAAAATCTCATAAATTAATGTACATTAGATGAATTCAGCCCTAATTCGATATATAGTAGTAGCATTTATTTTTAGCATTCACTTAAGTTGTTCTACTAATACAAAACTTAAGGGTGTTGAAACATCAATGATCGAGCTTAATGCTCAAACGGCTCTCACTGATACTGAATTTGAAAAAACACTTGATCCATATAAAACCAAAATGGATCAGATAATGAATGAACTATTAATTGTTTCGGAACAACCCTTATTAAAAGGTTTACCAGAAAGCAGTTTGGGCGATTTTGCTTCTGACGCCATACTAAAAAAAACAAATGATAATTACAAACCTGACGATAATATGCCGGTTAATATTTGTTTGTTAAACAACGGTGGGCTAAGAGCCGAATTACCTAAAGGAAATATTACGCGGGGCAATGCGTTTGAATTGATGCCTTTTGAAAACAGTATTTTTATTCTTACGCTAACAGGAGAAAAAACAAAACAATTATTTGATTTTATCGTACAAAATAATGGAGCGCCATTTGGAGGCGCGACAATTAGAGCGAAAGGAAAAAAAATTATTGAATTAAAAATAAATGGACAAGATTTTGATATCAATAAAACATACAAAATTGTTACTTCCGATTATTTAGCTGCAGGTGGTGACAAATATTATTTTTTTAAAGATCCGGTAAAAACCGAAGTTTTAAAATACAAATTACGTGATGCGATTATTGATTACATGATTGAAGAAAATAAAAAAGGCAACACTTTAAAAGTTAGCACTGATGGCAGAATCAAATATGAATAACAGACGGGAGTTTTTAAAAAAAACATTGGTGGGCGGTGCAGGAATGTTGGCTTTAAATGCTATTCCAAACGAAGTATTGGCAAAAAGCAATATGGTAAAAATCACCATTTTGCATACCAATGATGTACATAGCCATATCGACCCGTTTCCAGATAACCACCCAAAATTCCCCGGATTAGGGGGAGCAGTGCGTAGAGCCGCATTAATTAAAAAAATCCGAAGTGAAGAAAAGAATGTATTGCTACTTGATGTTGGCGATATTTTTCAAGGCACCCCTTACTTTAATATGTATGGTGGTGAATTGGAATTTAAATTAATGAGTATGATGAATTATGATGCCTCAACCATTGGGAATCATGATTTTGACAATGGTTTGAGCGGCTTGGTAAAACAATTGCCGCATGCAAATTTCCCATTCATCAATTGTAATTACGATTTTTCAGATACGGTAATGGCGGGTAAAACAATACCCCATAAAATATTTGTTAAAGACGATATAAAAATTGGTGTATTTGGTTTAGGAATTGAAATGGAAGGATTAGTTGATAAAAAAATGTATGGCAATACAATTTACCTAGATCCGATACAAAAAGCAGCAGAGGTTACACATTATTTAAAAAATGAAAAAAAATGTGATTTGATTATTTGTTTATCCCATTTAGGATACAAATATGAATATAAAAAAATAAGTGATGTGGAGCTGGCAAAACATTCAAAAAATATTGATATAATTTTAGGCGGACATACCCATACATTTTTTGATAAACCTATCTCTTGCAAAAATATGGATAACAAAGAAGTATTAGTTGCTCAAGTTGGCTGGGCAGGAATTCGCTTAGGCCGAGTGGATTATATTTTTGAAAAAAAATCAAAAAAAATGACTTCAGAAGGCTACAGTATAAAAATTTCCAAAAAGTCAATAGCAATTTGATATTTTTTAAAACTTTTTTTTGTTAATAAGTGTTGTTGCTCAAATAATTTATATATATTTACAGCGCAATAGCCGATAATACTGTATGTACAACGCATGTACATAATTCAAAATATAAATTACCACATTAAATATAGTATAACGAATGGAGAAAGCATACGTCAAAGTTTGGGAGAGCTGTCTGGGGATTATTAAGGACAATGTAAGTTCGCAAAGTTTCAAAACTTGGTTCGAGCCCATTAAACCAATAAAACTAAATTCTAGTGTATTAACAATTCAAGTGCCTAGTCAATTTTTTTATGAATGGCTTGAAGAGCATTACATTACTTTATTAAAAAAAACTATTAAAAAAGAATTGGGCACAAGTGGTCGTTTGGAGTATAGTATTATAATGGAAAATAATTATAATAATGCATCCAAACCATATACCGTTAAAGTTCCAACAAGTAATAAAAAGGAACTAAAAAATCCATCGGTAGCAATGCCGATTGATTTGAATCAAAATACTATTCGTAATCCTTTTATTATTCCCGGATTAAAAAAGGTAAATGTTGAATCACAACTAAACGTTAACTATACATTCGAAAATTTAATTGAAGGGGATTGTAACCGTTTGGCTCGCTCTGCAGGTTTTGCAGTTGCTAACAAACCGGGAGGTACCGCGTTTAATCCATTATTGATATATGGAGGAGTTGGTTTAGGTAAAACGCACTTAGCGCATGCAATTGGAATTCAAATAAAAAGCGAATTTCCAAATAAAACTGTTCTTTACGTTTCATCCGAAAAATTTACTCAACAATATATTGATTCAGTACGTAACAACAATCAAAATGATTTTGTTCATTTTTATCAAATGATCGATGTGTTGTTAATTGATGATGTGCAATACTTTGCAGGTAAAGAAAAAACACAGGACGTATTTTTTCACATCTTCAACCACTTACACCAAACAGGTAAACAATTGGTTTTAACGGCTGATAAAGCTCCTGTTGAATTACAAGGATTTGAACAACGTTTGCTTTCCCGCTTTAAATGGGGTTTATCTGCCGACCTTCAAACACCTGACTTAGAAACACGTGTTGCTATTCTTGAAAAGAAAGTATATTCCGATGGTATTGATATGCCTAAAGAAGTGCTTGAATACCTTGCATACAGTATTACTACAAACGTTCGTGAATTAGAAGGTGCGCTTATTTCATTGCTTGCACAATCGTCAATGAACCGAAAAGTAATTACCCTTGAACTTGCCAAACAAATGATTGACAAGTTTGTAAAGAATACTGCACGTGAAGTTTCTATTGATTATATACAAAAAGTTGTTTGCGATTATTTTGATATGCCACTTGAGTTATTGAAATCAAAAACCCGTAAACGTGAAGTTGTTCAGGCGCGTCAAATATCCATGTATTTTGCCAAAAGTATGACAAAATCATCACTTGCAACAATTGGTTTACATTCAGGAGGAAAGGATCATGCAACAGTTCTTCACGCTTGCAGAACAGTAAATAATTTAATAGATACCGATAAACGATTTAAAATTTATATTGAAGAGCTTCATAAAAAAATCACTATTCAATAAAAATTCGATTTTTTTATAAAAAAAACAGCCTCGATTAATATCCGGGCTGTTTTTTTTTGACAAAATTAAATGTTGGTTTAGTTGAACTCGTTTCAAAATCGACCACAATTAGTTGGGTGGTATTTTTTTTTGCGGGTAGGTAAGGCTCTTTTAATACGTTTTTTGATATTGAGGCTGCGCTCATTCAGCTTCTTTCCGCGTCTTTTGACTTTCTTTTCATCGTCCTCACCTGTGGTTGAAAAGGAAGACGTCCCCATTTGTGCTATAGGCTGAGAAGAGGAAACTTCAAAACGCATGTGAAAACCATTTTCTAAAGTAGGTTCTATATTTTGGTTCTTTTGGACTTTTTGACTGTGATCCGGTGGCACATCAGTTTGATGATACGGATTGGTATTAATAAAATCATGGGTATTATTCGTCTGAATGGGATCGTCACCTATAATAGAGATCACAGCCTGACTACCTCCATTGTATTCTTGAGCTTTTAAGAAAACAATGCAAAACAACAATGAACAAAAAAGATAATATTTTAACCCCATTGTTAACACAAGTACAAAAATTTAAAGTAAATGAACAAAAAAAATCAATAAAAAACAAGACAACTTTACAATATTCAAGTCAGTAAAGTGTCAAATATCCGAGCTTTTTAGGAAGAATTCTTCTACAAATGGCTTTTTAATTATACGTTAAACTACGTACTTTTGTTTTAAATTTTCGACTCTTTTATTAATAAACAGAACAAGAGCGCTATACTATTTAAAATTGGTATAATTTTTTAACCAATATTGCAGCGATTGATGAAATAATCGACATTTTTTATAACAAATCAAGTTATGGCAACATATTAATAGAACAGCATAAGAACAACGTAAAAACAGCGTATTCGGCCATATTTTATTTAATTTCTGACAACTAAATACTCAACAACTATGAATGCCAACATAATCCAAACCAACCAAAAGCGTATTGTAATTATTGGTGGTGGCTTTGGAGGCTTCAAATTGGCACAAGAACTTTCCAAGGTTGATTATCAAATTGTATTAATTGATAAAAACAATTACCACCAATTCCAACCTTTGCTTTATCAAGTAGCCACTTCGGGACTGGAACCCAGCGCTATTTCATTTCCATTGCGAAAAATTTTTCAGAAAACAAAAAATATTCACATCCGCATTGCTGAAGTAACGCATATTATTGCTAATAAAAATCAGATCAATACGAATATTGGTATGATCAATTATGATTATTTGGTAATTGCCATAGGTACGGATACCAATTATTTTGGTAATTCTAAACTGATGGAAAAAGCAATGCCGATGAAATCCGTAGCAGAAGCCCTAACCTTACGGAATACTATTTTGCAAAATTATGAAAACGCCTTAACAACAGAAGATATTGAAGCAAAAAAGGGCTTAATGACTATTGTAATAGTAGGTGCAGGACCAACAGGAGTTGAAGTATCAGGTGCTCTGGCAGAAATGAAAAAGTATGTGCTACCTAAAGAATATCCAGAATTGGATTTTAATAAAATGCACGTGCATTTATTGGAAGGCGCTCCAAGAGTGCTCAACACCATGTCGGAAAGTGCATCCATTAAAGCAAAGGAGTATTTACTAAAATTAGGAGTGAAAATTTCACTGAATACACAGGTAAAGGACTATGATGGCACAAATGTTCATTTGGCCGATGGATCAATGATAAGAGCCAATACATTAGTATGGGCTGCTGGGGTAATGGGGAATAAAATTGAGGGCATAAATGCAGAGTCCATTTCAAAAGCGAATAGAATAAAAGTTGATAGATACAATAA
>JAIOQD010000084.1 GCA_021413595.1 Bacteroidota bacterium
CTTGTGGACGATTTTTCGGATTCAGAAAAAATGAAAAATCTGGAGGGGAAAAAGTATTCTCAAAAAATCCATCGTGATGATTTTATTCAATGGTTGCGAGAGAATCAGCGACTTGTTCAATTTATTTTTCATCTGGGCGCACGCACAGATACAACGGAGTTCAATAAAGAAATTTTTGATAAACTCAATTTGAATTATTCCAAAGACCTATGGAAAGTATGTGTTGAATTTGGATTACCTCTGGTGTATGCTTCTTCAGCTGCTACCTATGGTATGGGCGAATTTGGCTATGACGATAATGAAGAAACGATTGAACACTTAAAGCCATTAAATCCTTACGGTGATTCTAAAAATAATTTTGATAAATGGGCTTTGAAACAGGAGAAGAAACCTTATTTCTGGCTTGGTTTAAAATTCTTTAATGTGTATGGACCAAATGAATTTCACAAAGGCCGAATGGCATCCGTAATATTTCATGCATTTAATCAAATACAGGAAAAAGGGTCGGTTAAACTGTTTCGCTCCCATAACCCGGATTTTAAAGATGGTGAGCAGTTGCGCGATTTTGTATATGTAAAAGATGTAGTGGAAGTTTGTTATTTTTTATTACATCATCGTAAAAATTCTGGTATTTATAATTTAGGATCCGGCAAAGCGCGTACGTTCCTTGATCTGGTAAAAAACACTTTTTCTGCGCTGAACAAAGAAACTAAAATTGAATTTATTGATACTCCAGTTGACATTCGCGACAAGTATCAGTATTTTACCGAAGCAAATATGAATAAATTAAAATCAATTGGTTATTCAAAACAATTTTATACTTTGGAAGATGGCGTGAAAGACTATGTTCAAAATTATTTAGTAAACACGAAATATTATTAACCTAAGTTCGATTGTTGTTAATTAAATCTAGTTGGCTTATTTACAAACTATTGTCATTTTGCTACTTCGAAGAAGGGGAAAAATCTTTGTTTTTCGATGAGCAAGATGTTTCATTCCATTCAGCATGACAAAAAACTAACGACCAAATCTTGAATCTATTTTTTTTTATTACAATGTTCTATAAATTATTAATCGAACTCAGGTTATTAGTATCCCTTTCGATTCCTACAATTAAACATCCATATAAATTATTGAACTCTATAAACAATTAGCGTTCTATCATAACATGTTTCTGTGCTTCCTGAAGTTTTCCATCGAACTTCTATTGCCTCGCCAGCCAACACTCCCGTTACATAGGCAATACAAGAAATTGGTATTATTGACTCTCTATGAGGAGCAAAGATTGTTATTTCCGATTCAGCAATTTGAGCGCCATTAACATATATAGAAAAATTTGCAGTTCTATCATCGCTACTATTTTTCACTGAGCTTTGAAAAAACACCATATAATTTCCTGCTCCAGGGGTAATACTCATACTATTAATTTGAGTATAACTTGAACTTGTTGTAGTGGTAGATGAAGTTGACGAAACTTTAGTGGGGATAAAACCGCTGCCAGTTGGACAGGTTGAACCTGTTATTCCCGTATAACCTGTAGAGCCTGTACTTCCTTTAGCACCATCAGTACCGTCAGAACCATTTGAACCCGTTGAGCCAGTGTTACCTTGCCCCCCTGTTGCGCCAGAGGATCCAGTTGACCCGTTTGAACCTGTGTTTCCCGTTTTTCCGGTTGTACCAACATTTCCTGTTGAACCTGTAGCACCCGTTGA
>JAIOQD010000537.1 GCA_021413595.1 Bacteroidota bacterium
GATGAGAACCAACGCACAAGCTAAGCAGGGCAGTTTTAGCGGATAGTAGTTCCTCCCCTTCGGGGAGGCCGGGAGGGGCTTCTTCTTATTTAATTGCAATTACGCTAATTTCCACATTAACATTTAATGGAAGTTTGGATACCTGAACTGTTTCTCTTGCCGGGTAATCACTAAAAAAATAAGAACCATATACTTCATTTACACTTGCAAAATCATTCATATCAGTAAGAAAAATTGTGGTTTTACAAACGTTGGTAAAATCCATCCCTGCATCAGTTAAAATTCCTTTTACATTTTCCATCACCTGTTTGGTTTCCGTTTTAATATCTCCAAGCATCAGTTCCCCCGAAACAGGGTGTTTTCCTACTTGTCCGCTTACAAAAAGCATATTACCTTTCAATACTCCATGACTATACGGACCAATTGGAGCCGGTGCATTTTTTGATGTGATTATTGTTTTCATAGCAAAGATAGTTTAGTTATAAATTCGTAATTGCCTAATGGTAAATTGTAAAATTGCATTTTTAGCTTACTGATAATCATACCAATCTTTTTTTCTGGTTAGTTTCAGATCCTTTAACATTGCGGATTTCACGTTTAGATCCAATGAAAAACTTTGGCGGAACCCAAATGGCACCCAGTTGAACCGCATTTCCCAACAATGCAGATCACGATAAATATTTATGGAGGTAACTGTAACTTTTTTATTAGTGAAATCGTAACCCGAAGCCAAACTTATTTTCCAGTTTTTTGTCAGACTTAGATCCCCATTAAAAGTTGCTGTTTGTGTAAGGATTTTTGTTCCGATCCACCCTGTTTTACTATAATTTAAATTATAATAAATGTTAATATTCCAGGGCACATTAAAATCAATGTATGCTTGTGGATTTTTGTTGTAATAATCCAATTCATCTTGAATCCCCTCATCACTTGTTTTTGGTTTTGCAGTTTTTTCTTTGCTCCGAAGGCTGGTACTTAATGAAAGCGCAGCAGAAGTTAACCTGCCAATGTGCCTCCCTGATAGGAAACTCGTTTTTGAGGGATCTCTTTCCCATTCAAATTTCTCAACTCGGGCTCCTGCCGTATCTATCTGGTACGGATCAATTAATGCATTTGCATTTACGTCCAGTACCTTAAATAACTTAGTGCGACCATTTAAATTTATATTCGACCACTGATAATTTTTTGCTGCAACATTATAAGAAACCGAAGCACTGAAATTATCAATTAATGATACTTTTTTATCCACAGAACCGGAATCATTGAACTGTTTTATTTTTGCTTCTAATGTATTATTCAACCCAAAGGAAACGATGCCGGAACGGCCCGAAGCCGGAGAGCCATATATACCATTTTGAAAACGGGAATATTGTTGAGTTACTCCCGTAGTATCAATTTGTACGTTTTGGTAATAACCAAATTGACTTTCACTGAAATCAGGTCGATAGCTTGCGCTGATAGTTGGTGATGCAACATGTCGTATTTGTTTTAAACGTTTTGTCCGAAAAAAATAATTTCCATACACCCTTGTATTTAATCCTGCCGATAAACTAAAATCATTTGCCATATTAAAACCATCGATCGTATCTGTAAATACTTTATTACTATCCAAATCATAACGCTTGATAACACTTTGGCGGTAAATAGAGCTTCCTGTAGATATAGTTGGGGTAAATGTAAAATATTTCATAACATTTAAGGAAGTTCCAATCGGCACCGTAAATCGTGCACCGTTCCTCATTTGATTTACTGTATTATTGGTAAAAAACAAAGAATCATAGGTATTAATTTCATTACGTGCATTAGCTGTTGCACTTAATCCTATTTTATCATACCATTTATTTCCCACTCTTGATTTGTTCTTAAATGGATAAATTCGGTTCATTGACAGGGCTAATTCTGGCAAAGTTACATCTACTTTTTTAGTAATTGTATTTTGGCTATGCCGTGCATTGGCCGAAAAATTAAAAGGTGTTCCGGTCAATATTTTTGTATAGGCAACATTTGATTGAAACGTATTGGATAAATAATTACCGGTAACGTTCCCTTTGAATTTATTATATGAACTACTTCCTGCATTTACATTGGCCGAAAAGCGGCTATTGGGATTTGATTTAGGATCCTGAACGTGTCGCCAATTCACAAAAAAAACATTACTTTTTGTAGAATTTGGTAATTCACGGTCACCATCAATGATTTCGGAATAACGCAGCGCTACATCACCATTATAGTGATAACGATTGTTGTAATTACTGGTAGCACTTCCACCAAAACTTCCATTTGCATAAACATCACCACGCAAAGCCAGATCAACATATTCACTCATCCCAAAATAAAAACCTCCATCTTTTAAAAAGAATCCCCATTGATTTGATTCCCCATAAGTTGGTAAAAGTATTCCCGAAGCCCTTCCTTTTTTATTAGGGAAATAACCAAATGGTAGTATTAATGGAGTTGGAATATCGGCAATGAATAATTCGGCCGGGCCTGTAATAATTTTTTCATTAGGGATAACTTTAATTTTTGATGCGCCAATATAATAATGCGGATGATCTAAATCGCAGGTAGTATATTTCCCATGCGCTACATAATACATATTATTGCTGTCTTTTTTTATATCTCGGCCATGGATATACCCATCCCCCTGTTTGGTAATCACATCCCTAATCTTCCCTTTTTTTGTTTTGAAATTGTAAGTAATCTCTCCGGCATTAAATTTTTCTCCGTTTTGATTCGATACCGGTTTTTGTACGATATTGCCTAAACTATCCTTTACACCTCTTGAAAATAATACATTTTTACCGAAATCAAGTTCAATATAGCCTGCTTCCAACCTCATATCTTCATAAATTACGATTGCATTATTATAGAGGTACGCTTTTTGATTAGCCATATCAAGCACCAAAGAATCGGTGGCACTATAGGTTATTTTTTCTTTTAAAAATGAGTTTTCTTGAACGGGTTGTATGATGGTATCAGAAATAGCCTCTCCCCTTAATCCTCTCTCCAAAGGAGAGGTGGCGATAGGTGGCCTCTCTTCAGCTCCCCAAATTGGGGGTGATGAGAAGCCCCCTCCAACTCCCCGGAAGGGGGAGATAGTGAGGGCTTCTCCATTGCCTGTTTCACTTATTAACAAACAAACAAGGATAAAAAGTACTTTTATAAGGAATCGATACAATTTTAAAAGTATTTTTGTGTTTGTTTTAAAGGCTCAAAACTAACTAAAAAAAAAGTTGTGACAATTAGTAAATTAAAATTAATCTGATTGATCGATTATTAAGGAAAAAGAATAAACTGCGTGAAAAAACAAATATACATATCAACTCTTTTATTGATCTGCATTATTGCAAGTTCGTTCACTCCAATATTCAAGCCAGCTTTTGGGGTTAAAGTAATAGTAATTGACCCCGGACATGGTGGAAAAGACCCTGGCTGCCACGGTAGCAAATACAATGAGAAAGATATCGCACTAGCTGTTTCCCTTAAATTGGGCAAATACATCGAAGAAAACCTGAAAGATGTAAAGGTTGTTTACACCCGGAGTACCGATGTTTTTGTTGAATTACAGGAACGTGCCGAAATTGCTAATAAGGCCAAAGCCGATCTGTTTATTTCCATTCATTGTAATTCGGCCTGTGTAAGGGATAAAAAGCTGAAACGCGATGTATGCAGGGATCAGGTGCATGGTGCTGAAACGTATGTAATGGGTATCAAAAATGAAAAAGGGAAACTGGATATTGCTAAAAGAGAAAACTCTGCCATTTTATTGGAAGATAATTATGTAAAAAAATACGATGGTTTTGATCCTAATTCTGATGAATCCTACATCATTATGAGCATGTTTGCCGATACTTACCTGGATCAAAGTTTAAGTTTCGCATCAAAAACCCAGAAACAATACAGCAACCATGCATCCCGACTGGATAAAGGCGTAAAAAGAGCCAGTTTATGGGTGCTTTGGCGTACCTATATGCCCAGTGTACTTACTGAAATTGGTTATTTAACCAATCGGGAGGAAGAGATGTTTTTAGGTTCGGTAAAAGGACAGGATTATATTGCCTCCGGTCTTTTCAGATCGTTCCGCGAATACAAAGATGAAATTGAAGGAACTGTAAAAAAGTATGATGATTCTTTCGAAAAACAGGAACCTTATAAAATGGACAAAGAAGATTCTCTGACTAACGTGTGTTTATAAAGTCCAGCTGCTCTCATCCGACAAAAAAATAGCATTGAATTCCGAGAAATTCAAAAACATAGAAAAACCGGGAGAGTATATGGATAAAGGTATTTACAAGTACACCGCTGGCGAATTTGCAAATCAGAATGATGCAAAAGAACTGCAAACCATACTGCGTAAAAAAGGTTTTAAAGATGCTTTTGTAATTTCTATGCAGGATAACAAAAGAATTCCTCTGAAATAAGGATAAAGTCCCCTAAACCAACAACCCGTAAGTTGCAGATTTACAACCAACTGACTAACAATATCTGTATAAATTCGTTATCCGTAAACTATAATCCCAATAATTCATTAAATTTGCCGAAGATTTGAATTCAAGCATATAAACGTGAAAATATCAAAAGAAGTTAGAGTAGGAATAGTTACTGTTATTGCCATTGGTTTTTTTATTTATGGTTTTAATTATCTGAAAGGCAGAGATCTCTTCTCCACCCAACGGAAATTTTATGCAATTTATAATGATATTGATGGTTTGGTTGAAGCCAATCCTTTAATGATAAATGGTTATAAAGTTGGTTTGGTTGGCAAAATTAAGTTAACCCAGGACACTACCAGTCATATCGTTATTACCTTACTTTTAGATGATGAGGTACTTATTCCAAAAAATTCAATTGCAAAAGTTATCAGTTCCGATATTTTAGGCTCAAAAGCCGTACAATTAATATTGGGCTCCGGTACTGATTATGCAGTTGATGGGGACAC
>JAIOQD010000538.1 GCA_021413595.1 Bacteroidota bacterium
TTTTTTTGCAAGTACATCTATTTCTTGTTTTGTAATTGATCTTAACAGCTCATTTTGTTTGTCAACAAAATTTTTATTTAAATTATAATCCAGAATACGCTTAATAAAACCAGCCTTTTGGCCAGCTGTTTCATATTTTAAGGCTTCACTTTGTCCAATAGAATTTTTAGTAAAAGTCAACTCCTCATTGGTGATTCCTTTATCGGCATAATTTTTTATTTCTTTCATAAATTCAATCACAGAACTATCGGAAGCATTCGCTCTCACTCCAGAGCTTGCCAAAAATGGTCCAATAAACTGATTACCTGAAAAACCGGAACGGGCACCATAAGAGTAACCATGTGCTTCGCGTAAATTCAAATTAATTCGACTGTTGAATGCGCCTCCTAAGGCAAAATTCATGATGCCTGATTTATAATATTCTCCGATAGCATCATAAGGCATTGCCATATAGCCAATTCTTATTTCTGATTGTGGAGCTTTTTCCTTATTGACAATATAAATTTTTGTTGTACTTATTTCTGGCAATGGAGGTTCTATACTATGAATGATCTTATTCCCTTTCCAGTTTTTCAAAAATGTTAACTTAGGGAGAACAGCATCCTGAGAAATATCACCAACAACTATAGCAGACGAAATGGTAGGCGAGAAATTGTAGGAATAGTATTTTTTTATATCATCCAAAGAAATGGAATCTACTGTTTCTTTTGTTCCCAATGCAGGTATACCCATAATATGGGAGTTTCCATACATCAATTTTGAAAAAACATTATTGGCAATAGTTGTGGCCTGTGTTGTTTGGTTAGCAATGGATTCAAGTTTTTGTTTTTTTATACGATCAAATTCTTCTTTATCAAATTTAGGATGGAATAATTTTTCTTCAGCAATAGCCAGCGTTGCATCAATATTTTTAGTTAAAGTGGAGATATACATAATAATATCCTGCCCATTACTACTGAAATTTACACTACTTCCTAATCGTTCCAGTTTTTCCGAAATTTGTTCGGACGTATTCAAGGTGGTGGATTCATTTAATAGGCTGGCAAGCAGAAGTGAAATACCTGCTTTATCCTTGTTTTCATAGCGATGGCCAGCTTCAATATTTAATTGGATCGTAACGAATAGGTTGCTTGAAATTATCCGGTTTTGCTATAACTTCCGGTTTTCCTTTTGGATAAACACTCAATACAACTGCATGTTTATTTTTTATATATGTATTATAAACTCTTATCACATCTTCTTTGGTAACATTATTATAACGCTCAATTTCCTTAGTAATAAAATTGGGGTTATCTGTAAATGTTTGATAGGCAGCAAGCATGCCCCCTTTACCCTGCACACTTGATAATGAGTTAACTACTTGTGTTTCAAATCCTGCTTTGAATTTTTTTAAGTCATCATCTGTTACACCACGTTTTTCAAATTCCTTAAGTGATTCTCTTACTAAAGAATCCATTTGTTTCAGCGATTTATCAGGAAATGTTCGAACTGTAATGATAAACTCTCCTGACAATTCTTTGGTATTAAGGCCAACATTAGCAGATTGAGCTAATTGAGATTTTACAAAATTTTGATAAAAAACAGAAGATTTGCTCCCTGCTAAAATATCCGACAATACATCAAGTGGAGCCTCATCTTCATTTCTTTCGGCTATAACAGGGTAAGTAAAGGTAATTTGAGGTGCTCTGATATTATCTTCGTAAGAAATATATCTATCCTCGTTTAATACAACAGGAGCAAAGTTTTGGCTTTTCACCTCAATACCGCGTGGTATAGGTCCAAAATATTTTTCAGCAAGTCTGATCACATCACTTACACTCACATCTCCCGAAACGGTGAGTGTTGCATTATTAGGGCCATACCAACGTTTAAAAAAGTTTTTCAGATCAGTTACATCCACACGATTCAGATCTTCAATGTATCCAATAGTTAGCCATGAATACGGATGTTCCATTGGATAAAGTGCAGCTCCGATTTTTTCGCGGGCAAGGCCATAAGGTTTGTTATCATAATTTTGTCCCCGTTCATTTTTAACTGTTGCACGTTGAACTTCAAATTTTTGCTGAGTAACGGAGTCAAGCAAAAAGCCCATTCTATCAGACTCTAGCCACAAAGCCGTTTCCAACTGATTTGAAGGCAGCAATTCAAAATAATTTGTTCTGTCGGTATTCGTGGAGCCGTTTAATGTACCACCTGCTTCCGAAACAATTTTAAAATGCTGTTCATCACCAACATGCTCGGAGCCTTGAAACATCATGTGTTCAAAAAAGTGAGCAAAGCCTGATCGCCCTTCCTGTTCACGTGCAGAACCAACATGATAGGTTAGATCAACATATACAATTGGATCGGAATGATCTTCGTGAATCACAATTGTTAATCCATTTGACAGCTTATGTTTTTCGTAAGAAATTACCAATTCGCTTCCATTTCGATTTACTTTTTCAATAAGTGTGGTTTGAGAAAATACTGAAGAGCAGATCGTGACAATAGCTATTGGTAAGGCAAAAATGTTTTTAAAATTCATTGTTATAATTTTTTGTGTGATTTATTACAAATTTAAAAAAATATTTCAAAGCAGAAAATCATTTATGATATTGTAATGCTTTAATTTAAGGATGTTTAGCTAAGAAATGTTAAAATCTAATCGGTAATAGAATGTTTTGTAACTTTGTATGAAATTTTAAATATCATTAACTTAAATATATATTATCATGTATCCAGAAAGTTTAGTAAAACAAATGAAAGCAGAGCTTACAACTGTTGGTTTTGAAGATTTAACTACCCCCGAAGAAGTAAATGCGGCTATTAACAGTAAAGGTTCTGTTTTGGTTGTTGTAAATTCTGTTTGTGGCTGTGCTGCTGGTGCTGCACGCCCCGGAGTAAAATTAGCTATTTCAGGTGCTAAACGCCCAGATAGAATAACAACAGTTTTTGCTGGGTTTGATACAGAAGCTGTTGCAGAAGCACGTAAATATTTTGCACCATATCCACCGTCATCACCTGCTTTGGCACTTTTTAAGGATGGTAAATTGGTTCATTTTATAGAACGCCATCACATTGAAGGACGCAATGCTCAAATGATTGCTGAAAATTTACAAACGGCTTTTAATGAATATTGTTAAAAATTCTATACGAATTTACAGTTGCGAATAATGAACCTTTACGAATTTACGAATCT
>JAIOQD010000539.1 GCA_021413595.1 Bacteroidota bacterium
TACCGTGCTTATCTTTTTGAGGAATGCTAAAAAAGTAACGTAATAATTCACTATAGGTAAAAGGGATTTTTACCAGGCGGCTATAATTAAATAAGTATTCCTTCAAAGATTCATTAATCGGGTAAAATTGTTTCTTTTTAGAAATGATATTCATATCCATGACTAATAATTTAATTGCAAAGGTTATAATATAATTGAATTTGAAGATCCAGAAGTAACTCCGCCATTTATGGCGGAGAACCACCTAATCAGGAAATTAGACAGGCTTTAGCCATGATTTTTAAAATTATACTTACTAATGAACTTTTCATATTCCTGCGTAAATGTCACTTTTTTATGATGCTCTTCTTGCCCATCAATGTAAGCTCTAACCTTATCTACTATTGACTCGCTAACAGATACTGCAAAATACTCATCAGCCCATTCAAATTTTGATGCAGTCAATTGTTGCTTATTAATCCAGAAAGCAGATTCTTCTTTTAAGAGTTGAAGTGTTTTAGCGATACTCGTGTCTGCATTTAAACCGAACAGGCAATGTAAATGTTCAGTATGTCCATCAAGCCTGTCAATATAAATTTGTTTTGTTTTTGCGTTTTCTTTTATGTGGGATATTAACTTTTCCCTGACCTCTTTTGTTAGAAAAGGATATCGGTTTCTGGTACCCCAAACTGCATGAATCATCACTTTTACAAAAGACATTCTTTGCGTTTTTTCAAGGCTAAAGCCCTATGTTATTAGTTAATGTTATTCTCTCCGCCTTAAAAGGCGGAGTTATCGGGTTATACTACCTTACAATATTCCATAACCTACAAATCAAGCGTTCCCTGAGAATCTTCATCATCTTCACCCATTTTTTTCTTTTTCTTTTTTTCTTCGGATGGCAATTTTAAATCAGCGTTTATCATCTGGTCAATCGAAATAACATTTTTCTCTTTTGGTTTTTCCGGAGTCGTTGATTTTTTTAATGCTTCCAATGGCGACATTCCACTTTCTTCAAACTCTTCCAAAACATCTTCATCTATTGGCACTTCAACTGGTGGTAATAAATTTATCTCTTTTACTTTTGAATAAGAGAGTTTATTTCCTTTTGCTTTATAGCCTTTTACAGCAATGAATTCAACTAAATTAATTTTTTCATCGGGTAGTTCTTTATCTTTTACCTTGCTGAATTTTAATTCCAGAACCGGGATATCATCAATGGTAGCGATCTCTAACTTAGAACCTTCACTTTCACTAATGAATAAAACTTTTTTATCCATTGGTTCCACCAGAAAACGTTTAACAAAATAGGTTTTGCTTTCTCCATCAAGATAAACTGCTGTTACCGGTTTAGTAGGATTTAATTTTTCGATGAGCACCATATCTTCTTCAAAATGTGTTGCCAGATCAAAACCGGTAATTTTATAATTACCACTTTGCATAATGGTTAATATTTTATCATCAGGTCCAAAACTACCAAGAAATGTTCCACGCTTATCAGTATTCAAACGTTGCACGGTATCATCAAACCATATATCAAGCGCGCCAAGTGTTGATACACCTTTTTGTTTTAAAATAATTTTTTTGATAGCGTATTTCGTAACCACATTACCCATTGAGTTACGGCCCTTCACTGCTAAGTCAGCAAAATTTATATCCCACTGTACTTTACGTAATCCCGGCATTGGTTTTAACAATACTTCTACAATTTCTGATTCTCCATTCGGGTTAGCAGTAAAATATAATACTTCAGATCCGGCTGTTCCTTTTGTTAATTCATATTGTTTATCACGCGTTACGCCAGTTACCGGAAAACGTTTCATAAACACAGCACCATTTTTTCCATCACGATAGATCATATTGTAAATGGTGCGCTCATCATTCTTTTTATAAACAGCAATATGTATCAAGTCCTTACCAACAAATGCTTTGTCCTGTACCTTTGTAACCATCATTGTTCCATCTTTACGAAAAACAACAATATCATCAATATCCGAACAGTCAGAAATAAACTCGTCTTTTTTTAATCCGAAACCAGCAAAACCTTCTTCGCGGTTTACATATAACTTTTCATTGGCAAGCACAACACTAGTAGCTACAATGTTTTCGAACGATTTAATTTCGGTTTTACGTTCTCTGCCAACACCATATTTCTTTTTTAAATTTTTGAAATACTCAATGGCATATTCGATCAGGTTTGCTAAATGATGGTCAATTTCAAGGATACGTGTATCTAAGGCGCGCATTTTTTCATCTGCTTTAGCGGAATCAAAACGGGTGATACGTATCATCGGAATCTGTGTCAATTTCTCAAAATCGTCAT
>JAIOQD010000532.1 GCA_021413595.1 Bacteroidota bacterium
GTATAGCTTTAGATTTTATATTGATTTTATTAAATAATGTAAGTGCATTCCATCTATTTATTGATAAAGAATTTTCTCCCTAAATAAAGATTGATCATTCGTTTTGATTTCAATAAAATAAATTCCCTTTTTTTTGGCAGATAAATCAACTATTAAATGAGAATTATATTTATATATTTTTTTATCAATGATTTGTCCAATAGTATTGGTAATTGTTATTTCAATTTTTTGTACATCAGGTAGATTTGAATTAATTGTAAAATTACCCTGACTAGGATTCGGGTATATGCTAAAATTATTGATTAAATAATAATTGCTAACAAGAGTTGCAGCGGATATTGAAAATCTCCATATTAATTCATCACTTATTCCCAAGTAATTATTGTTTGCAAGATCTTTAAATACCCCAGAAGTCATTTCTACGTTAACACTGGAACCCGGAGTGAAATTGCCCGGGTCTATTGTAACTAAATTGCCATTTACAATTACATTTGCTCCAGTTACATCAACGGATTGTGTTACAAGTCCATCTTCTTTGATAATTACATTACCAGCTCCTTTTTGTACAACTTCATTGAAGCTAAGTACAAGATTTGAATTGTTTGGAACATTAATCATATTGTTTAATGGATCAAAAATGGGCGCTAAAGGCGCTGTTATATCGGGTCCTTGTGAAATTTTTGTTAGAAAAATATCTGTTCGGCTGTATGGAAATAAAGTAGTATTTCCGAAAACTCCACCATTTATTAAAGCTCCGGTGGCATAAACATTGCCAGATGCTTCAGCACAAATTCCATTTCCTGACTCGTATCCCAGCAACTCTGTAACATCATGTGATCCACCAACAGAAATAGCCCATTCGAAACCACCAGTATTATTTATTTTGGCCATAAAAATTTCAGAGCTATCAATTCCTGTAACTGTGTAAGCACCGAAATTTGCCGACATACTAAACTGCCCGGTGATATAAATATTGGTTCCATCACACCCTATCCCCCTTGCCCGATCAACCAAGGGACCTCCAGCTGATGTTACCCACTCAATGTTTCCGGAATTATTATAACAGGCAACAAAAATATTTCCTTGGCCGGTAGTGATCAATTGAATTGAATCAAAATATGCTGAGGCATTAAATTCGCCAGCAATATAAATTTTATCAGCATTATCTAAAGTTATTGCCCATGCAACATCATCATAATCACCACCTGAATTTTTCACCCAAATAAGACTGCCATCCGAGGCATATTTGGCTAAAAATATATTGAAGTACCCAAGAGGGCTCAATAATACAGAAGAGTCAAATAGTGCACTGTCCTCATACATCCCAGTTAAATAAACATTTCCATAACTATCACATTTAATTGCCTTTGCTTCATCTCTTCCATCGCTTCCTGCTTGATTCACCCACAGGAAGTTTCCATCTGTATCATATTTTGCAATAAAAATATCCCTATTTCCTCGTCCGTAAATTGTTGTTCCACTAAAAGTTGCTGTATCTGTGAAAAAACCACATATATATACATTTCCAGCAAGGTCATAAGTAATTCCAAGTGCTTCATCGTCATAATATCCGCCTGCATGTTTTGCCCAAATAAGATTTCCATTCAGGTCATATTTAGATAGAAAAGCATCATTCGATCCTGTAGAATTTAAAGTGATTGGAGAGTCTTGGAAATTAATTTGAGTCTCAAACCCTTCAATTTCACCGGCAACATATACATAACTTAATCCGTCACAAGCCAAAGCATGGGCATAGTCACCATAAATACCACCAGCAGTTCGCGTCCAAATTAATGCGCCTGTTGAATTGTATTTGGCAAGATAAATGTCGTGATTGCCATAGGAGGTTAAAATACTATCACTGAAATTTGCATTCATTTCATACTTACCACTTATATAAATATTTCCAACAATATCAGTAGAGATTCCATATCCATAATCATAAGCATACAGACCTTCTTCTTTTACCCAATCAAAATTTTGAGCCTGTAGCTTGAAAAAAAATAGATTTAACAATATCAATACACATACTTTTTTCATTTTCGTATTTAATAGATATTCATACAAAAATATGTTTCAAAATGCTGTCCATTCTTAATTTTCGTTGGTACGTTCTTTTACATGGTCGAATACTCAAAAATTATTGTTTGGTAATGGAGTTTTAAAAAAATATAAAGATTTAAAGAAGGATTTATTTAAAAACAGGACTTAGATATTCCAATTTATACTTCAATTAAGGAACTACAATTTTATTTTTTTCGGCTATAAGAAATAACGAATGAACGAAAATTAGAAATGGATGGAATAAAGAATAAGTAGTTTTACTAAAGAAGTATCAATAAAATAAAAAGATCATGGTAGATATTTTAGAAATTAAACTAGGATTAGATCAGGTTCTTCAAGGCTTTATTTCAACGACTCAAAAATTAAAAATGGAATCAGAAAAAAAAAACAATTTACTTTTAAAAGATGCTGTAAATGGAGATGAGGTCGATTTAGCGTTTATAGATTCATTGGATCGTCCTATCATAAATATAAAATTTGAAGAGGTATTTCAGGAAAGAGGTGAATATTCAAGCAATGAACTTGCCGGCATCTATTTTCAGGGAACTCAATATTTTGATTTTAAAAATGTTTATTTTATTAACAATACCGGAATAGCAAATCTTATTGATCTGATAAAAGAGCTTTTAAAGCAAGGTATTGCAATTAAATTTGTGAATGTTAGGGAAAAAATAAAGGATAAATTTAAATCAATGGGACTGGAGTTTATTTTTAATTGTTCCTAATTTTTTTGAGCAATGAAACAGTTTTACTTTCATAAATTTGAAGATAGAAAGCCTTATTCAGCTATTCCTGATAATAAATACAGGACTTTACTTTTTCAATTCACAGGGATTATAACTGTTACATTAGGTATTGCATATTTGCATTGGCGATGGAGATATTCACTTAATACCGAAGCATTATGGTTTGCTTTGCCTTTGGTATTGGCTGAATCATTAAGTTTTTTAAGCACGGTAATGATTGTTATTAATTTTTGGTCGAATAAAGATGCAAAAAAGGCGCCTCCAGTTCATTATCTTTCAGAATTGGAAAATCTTGATGGAAGGTCAGAGCGGCCTGTTAAAATTGATGTATTTATAGCCACGTATAATGAAGATGTTGAATTGGTACGTCAAAGTATTCAGGATGCCAAAAATATGAAATACCCGTTTCCGGACGTAAGTATTAAAATTTATGTTTTGGATGATGGAAGGAGGGATGGTAGAGATGCAACAAA
>JAIOQD010000085.1 GCA_021413595.1 Bacteroidota bacterium
ATCTAATTGTTTTATGGTGGAGTGCCATGGATTAAATTCAATACATCCCAGATTATTTAAATAGGCGAGAGTAGCCTTTTTGTTGCAAATAATGTAATTAATATTTTTATTGACGGATTCCGAAAATATAGTATAGCTATCTATCCAATCGGGAGCTTCATCGCCAGCATCTTTATGATAAAAACCTTTGTCGGTAATACCATTGGGATTGCGCTTTAAGGATTCGGGGCGGTCCTTTAAATAGGGCAAAATATATTTGGCGATGCTTTGATAATAATTGACCACATCACCTTTTGTGATTCCTTCCTGAGGCCAAAATACTTTTTGGATGTTCGTTATTTTAACATCAGTTTTTCCAAAAGAAATTATTTTTTCATTTTTGTTTTCAGATCTGATAGATCGTTCCGGGCTTTTGCTTTTTTTTATTTTATGAGAACTTACTTTCAGAGATCCTTTTTTTACGGGTTTTATTGCATCCATTGTAATTTCATTTGCTTTTTTATCATCACGTAATCTTAAAAATACCGGATGACGTAAATGCCCGGCAGTAGTCCATTCGGTAAATTTTATTTCGCATACCAAAACAGGTTTTAACCATGTAGCAGGCATGTTGGTTTTAATGAGTTCATCAAAGGGGGACTCTTTTTGAATTAATGGTTTAAATAATTTGCCCATTTGCTGTAAGCTATTTGCATTAAATCCTGTACCGGAATGCCCTATGTACTCAAGTTTATTTTTATTCCAGACGCCAAGTATCAATGCACCGAAATTTATTCGGCTGCCTGTAGGCTTAGTAAAACCTGCAATAATTGCTTCTACTGTTTTGTGATGTTTTATTTTTAACCACTCATTTGTTCTTATTCCGGGGGAATAGAATGAATTCGCTTTTTTTGCAAGGATTCCTTCCAGATCATTTTTCTCTGCTATTTTAAAAAATTCGTTTCCTTTTTCTATAATATGATCCGAATATTTTATTACATCATTCTTTTTATGGAGAACTTGTTTAAGCAGTTTTTTTCTTTCAATAAGTGGTAAATCATACATATTTTTTCCATTGATGGAAAGCAGATCAAATACCTGAAATTGTATAGGCTGCTCATCATTGATTGTATAATGTTGCAATAATTGGAAATCAGATTTTCCGTTTTTATCCATAACAACGATCTCTCCATCTACTACAGCATTTATGTTTAATTTTTTTAATTCATTTACCACAATTGGGTAAGAAGCGTTAAACGTATTGCCATTCCTCGAATAGAGGCTGATATTGTTTTTATTTATTTCTGCAATAGCCCTATAACCATCCCATTTTATTTCATAGATCCATTCTTTATCGTTAAAGGGAATATTAGTTTCCTTCGCAAGCATTGGCTTTATATAATTACTCAGTTTTTTTGTTTCTCCCAGTAAATATTGGCTACGTTTTCCTTTTTTTAAGACAGCTTTTTCTTCCTCATTTTTATTACGTTCCGGGTTTTCTAATTTTTGTTTACTAGTTGGTAACTTAGTTAACATCGAATTAGTTTTTTTATTTTTAATAAACCATTTATTTATCGGAGAATTTTTTGGCGTATGCTCTTCACTGCTGTATGCCTCTCTTACTGCAAATGCATCATTATGCTTGATAAGTAACCAGGCATTTTCTGTTTTCCCATTAAGTTTTACAAGTACGAATTCTCCTTTTAATTTTTTACCGTGCAATCTGAATTTCAGATTGCCTTTTTTTAATCCGCTTTTAAGTTTTTTTTCTGCAATTTTTTTTTCTGAATTATCAATATCAGATAAATAACCCTCATCCCATATCTCTACAATGCCCCCTCCATAATTGCCTTCTGGAATAATGCCTTCAAAGTTTTTATAGCTAAACGGATGATCCTCTACCATCATTGCCAGTCTTTTGTCTTTTGGATTTAGTGATGGTCCCTTAGGAACGGCCCAGCTTTTAAGTACACCATCCATTTCCAAGCGGAGGTCATAATGTAGGTGTGAGGCTTTATGACGATGTACAACAAATGATAGTTTTGATTTTGATTTGGAAGCACTATGTGAGGGTTCTGGAGTATTCTTGAAATTTCGTTTTTTTGCGTATTCCTGTAAGGTCATTATGATGCTTTTTTATGGTTACCATTAATACTTGCTTTGAGCTGCGCCATCAAATCCTTAGTTTTACTGTAGGTTACTTTTAGTTTAGGTTTTTTTATTTTTATGCCTTTTGCTTTTGCTTTAATTACTTTTATGAGCTCAGCTGTATAGGTATCTTTGTATTGTTTAATATTAAATTTCCCCGAAAGTTGTTCAATCAATGAAACAGCCATTTTTAATTCA
>JAIOQD010000533.1 GCA_021413595.1 Bacteroidota bacterium
CTGATTGCTTCGAGATACATTTTTTGTAATGAGTCAACATCTGAATAAGTATTTGTGTAGGATTGAAAATAAGCCAAATATTTCTGTGACTTATATTTCTGTGAGAAAATCAAGATACCTTCTGTTAATTGTTGCTTAATATCTTTTGTAGGTTTGCAATAATCAGGACTAAATGTATTGTTATTGCAATAGGTACAACCCCCTAAACCTTTTGTCCCATCTCTGTTAGGGCAAGTAAAACCTGTGTTTAATGAGATTTTTTGAACACGTTGATTAAATTTATTTTTAATAAAGGAGCTGTAATCATTGTAGCGTTTGTTCCCTTGAAAAAGCATTTGAATAATGAGGTGTTATGATAAAAAAATAATGTGAGCTGCATTGCAAATGATTCCTATTTTTAATTTTTTTTCCAATACCACAGATCATCCTTTGAAATTATATCCAATTGATTCCAATAATCCGGTGTTACAATTTTACCCTCTTTGGTTTTAAGTTCACGATTAAAAATTGCGTTTGCAGGGTTAAAACTTAAATCTGTAACGCCAACAGTGTATGTTTCAGGTGCTTTTGGTTCAACTATAAGATTTACTCCTTCTTCCGTTGTTGGAGGTTTTGCTGCTACTTTTGCGGGTGGACTTTTTGAAATTTCAACAGTGAAATTATTAAATTCCAATATGTTTTTTAAAAAGGTAACTCGTTCATCACTACAATTTTTTTCAACTATAGCGCATTTTATATTTCCCAAGTCCTCAAAGGTATGATTTGCATTTAAAGCCATGTTGAATAAATGTTGAATGTTAAATCTATTTTAGTATTGAGATGTTAGATGCTAGACAAAAAATTCTTAAATCCTAAATATTCTTTTCTCTTTCGTTTAAAATTACGCGTTTAAAATTTAAAACAAGCCATAATATATTGATAAAGACCACTTGTAAACCCTGTAATAATAATGCCGATAACACAGATAATTAAACCTAATTTTAATGGAACACTACCAACAAGTTTAGTTATTGGGGTTTCATTTTCCTCAATAAAAATAGCCTTCACTACTCTTAAATAATAATACAAAGAAACTACCATGTTCAAGGCAGCAAATACAATCAAAATATAGTTTCCCTTACTTGCCCCGGAGGTTATTAAAAACATTTTTCCAAAAAAACCAGCAGTTGGTGGAATCCCGGCTAATGAAAACATTGATAGTACAATTACCCAAGAATAAACTGGATTAGTTTTATAAAAACCTTTATAGTCAGTGATGTTTTCTTTTCCGGTTTCTGACGATACAAGGGCAACTACACCAAATGCGCCCAAGTTGGAGAATATATATACAATTAAGAAATAGATAGACGCTGTTGTGCCCATGGTTGTTCCTGATGATAAACCTAATAAGATATATCCTACCTGAGCAATGGAAGAAAAAGCCAGAAAACGCTTAAAATTATTTTGACGCATTGCAAAAAGATTTCCAAGGGTAATGGTAAGTACAATTGTCAAAAATAAAATAAGATACCAACTATTTTGAAAATTAATAAAGAGTGGGCTTAATACCGAAATGAAAACAAAAACAGTTGCCGCTTTAGATATTACCGATAAAAAAGAGGTTACAGAAACTGGAGCCCCCTCATATACATCAGCAGTCCAAAAATGAAAAGGAGCTGCAGAAAGTTTAAATGCAAAACCCGAAAAAATAAAAATTAAAGAAAGCATTTGAAGAGAGCCTCCGGAGATTAGTTTTGGTAACTCGGCAAAAGCAACACTTCCAGTGGTACCATATAACATTGATATTCCAAACAGCATAATCCCCGATGCAAAGGCAGAAGATAGGATTAATTTCATAGCGGCTTCTGATGATTTTCTTTTTTCTAAATCGAAATTCACCAGAGATGCCAGTGGTATAGATGCCAGTTCCAGGCCTAAATAAAAAATTAAAAAATTACCACCGGATATCATGAAAAACATTCCAAGTAAAGTGTTCAATAATAAGATATAAAACTCCAATAAATGTTTGTGTGTTTTTAACCAATCAAATGCCTGTAACGAAATAATTAGTGTACCGAAATTGAGTATGCTTTTTTCTAAAGAAATTGCATCATTTGTAAAATACATTCCACTAAATAACTCACCTTTAACATTCCAGAAAAAACCCAATACTAGATTTATCAAAAGCAGTACATTGGTAAAGTGCAACAAGGTTGTATTGTTTTTGATACCTCCCCACACCTTAATGAAAAGTAATAAAAAAATGATGAATAGTAAGCTCAATTCACTTTTCATCAGTATAAAAAAATCTGTATTCATAAAGTATTTTAAAATTCATTTTTTTACTGCAAAGGCGGAAAGACGCAAAGTTTTTTTACAATCTAATAGCCTACGCTTCTCATTTCTCTCCGCCTTAGCGCCTTTGCGGTAAATTTATTTACTTACAATTCCTCTTGTTAAATTTTCTATTATAATTTGTGTATCTGCACTAATTAAATCGATGAACCAAAATGGAGTGATTCCAATGGCAAGGATGGCAACAATTAAAAGTATGGAAGCAAACTTTTCATTCCATGCAGCATCTTTTAAATGAAGAAAATGTTCGTTTGTAATTGGTCCCATTACTGTTTTTCCTGCTGCACGCAAAATGTAAACTGCGGTTACAACAATTGATGCGCAAGCTAAAATAGTTGCCACACGATTTAATAATTCAGGACGTTGCCAAGAACCCACAAATACGGTCATTTCAGCCACAAACCCACTAAGGCCGGGTAAACCTAATGAACATAAACCTGCAATAACATATACTACTCCAAGGAATGGGATTACTTTTAGTAGGCCGCCCAATTGATCTATTTGTCTTGTGTGAGCTCGTTCGTATATCATGCCAATAGCTCCAAAAAAAAGTGCTGTCATTAAGCCGTGAGAAACCATTTGTATCACCGCTCCTGTTATTGCAGTTTTTGTAAGCATACCAATGCCTAATAAAACAAAACCGCAATGACTTACAGAAGAGTATGCATTCATGTACTTTAAATCTTTTTGCATAAGAGTAGCAAAGGATCCATAAATAATAGCAATAGTAGCAAGCAAAACAATTAACCAAGAATACTCATGAGCGGCTTCGGGCATTAAATATGTTGCTACACGCAAACAGCCATAACCACCTAATTTCATTGAAATTCCGGCCAAAAACATTGAAGCGGCAGTTGGTGCAGAAGAGTGTCCATCGGGAGCCCAGGTGTGGAAAGGGAACAGTGCTGTGAAAACTCCAAATCCAATAAAAAGTAGTGGAAAAATAATTCGTTGTGCTTCAATGGAAATATGTTGCTGTGATATTTTTAGAATATCAAAAGTGTGAATGGAATTGCCGATGTCGGTATTAAAATAAGTTGCTAAAATACCTACCAGTACTAGCGCTGAGCCACCCATTAACATTAATGCCAGTTTCATTGAACTGTATTCCTTTTTCCCGCTACCCCATATTCCTATCAATAAAAATTTGGGAATAACTGCAAATTCTAAAAAGAAAAACAGGGTGAATAAATCCAATGAGATAAAAAACCCATAGGCACCAACACTCAATAGTAATAGTAAAAAGAAAAATTCTTTCGGAAGTTTTTCAACATTCCATGAAATTAAAATCCCTGCAATAACAATAATAGATGTTAACATTATCATTGCTATAGAGATTCCGTCAATCCCAACATAATACTCAATATTGAACGCCTCGTACCAGGTATACCTCGCTTCAAAAAGCATTTGTGAATTGTTTCCGGCAGCCCTTTCACCAAAGTATGAAAATAGGATTGAGGATGAAACAATAAGTTGAAATAATGAGCCTACCAAAGCCGTTAAGCGTATTTGCTTATTATCACGACAAAAAAGCACAGCTAAGGCAGTTAAGAGGGGAAGTAAAATTAACAATGATAAATTTGTCATTTGTTGTTTGTTCTATTTTATAAATTGAACCTTATTCATTTTTAGTAAGGCAAATTAATTTATAGCCTGTTAAACTTTATTCAAAATTGTTTTTATTTCCATAAATAAATAAACAACAATACAAATCCTATTAACCCCGTAAAAAAATACAATGAATAATCCTGTAACTTACCAGATTGTATAGGTTTTATCAAATTGGAAACATAGGCTGTACCGGATGCAATTCCATTCATTGTGCCATCAACAATATTTTTATCAAACCATTGTGCCGGTTTTCCTATGCAGTAAAAAATTATTTTTTTTGTAATGAATAAATAAATTTCATCTAT
>JAIOQD010000540.1 GCA_021413595.1 Bacteroidota bacterium
TGTCCAAAAGTGGTATTTATTAAAAATACTACTGCGTATAAAAGAAAAAATCGTTTCATATTGTCCATTTATTGTTTTGCTTTATTGCCAATACCCACTATACTTTATTAGTTGCTCAACTGTTTGTATTCGCACTTCGCCCGTCATTTTTTTTAGATGCTGTTATGCCCAGTGCTACTGTCTATCGTGTCATTCGGCAATCACTAATTTGTCCACCATGATTACTTTCTAATAAGCTAATTCCCTAAAACGCATAAAACAAGAATGCCCTTCTGCAATGAGCAGAAGGGCATTTTAACATTTAGCAGATCAAAATTAATCTACATTATCGTGTAAAAAAGAATTGTTTGGTTTGATCTCTACTTTTTTATCATCTCCTTCAGACAAGGTATAACGGGATACTTGTGACTCGGATGAATGTGGTGTAGCTTCTAAATTTATATTTCTTCTTTTGTAAGCCGGTTCATTTTCTAATTCTGACAAACCGTTTGGAGATTTTAATAATTTAAAGTTCAACTCTTTTAATCTTGCAACACGATCCTGAGCTTTTTTCAATTGCTCTTCGTTCTGAACTTTTGCAACAATATTATTTTCTTCGTTTTCAACAGAAGCTTCCGGTTTTCCCCATGATTCCTCATTTGAATCAGTGATCATAAATGGTTCTTCGAAAGGAACACTTGTATTTGTAATTTCAAATTCAAAAGAAACTTGTTCCTCTTCGATCTCTGCAACAGGCTCTTCTGCTCTGATGTATGAGAAAGGCTCAGGTGTAACATTTTCTATAGCTTCATTTACAGCAGGCGTATTCCATGCTGCTTCATTGGTAGAGTCGGCTGTAGGTGTTGTATCTTCCTGTTTAATGTAAGAGGTCATTTCTTCTACTTTAGCAGTAGGAAGAGTAGCAGGAACTATCGGAGCAACAAAAGTTGATTCCACTTTTTTAGGCTCGTCACCTAAAATGTGCATAATACGTTCAGGTGCTTTTTCAAATTTATTACCAACATCACCTTTAGCATCAAAACCAGTTGCAATAATAGTAACGCTCACTTTATCTCCCAATGACATATCCACACCATATCCTTTGATCACTTCGGCAGTCATTCCTGCTGCTTCCTGAATGTAATCAGTGATCTCACCTAACTCATCCATTGTGATCTCATCCTCGCCACAAGTAATATTTACAAGTACATAACGTGCACCTCTGATATTGCTATCGTTCAATAAAGGTGAGGCCATAGCCTGCTCAACAGCACGCAATGCACGACATTCGCCCGATGCTTGTGCAGAACCCATAATAGCCACACCACTGTTTCTCATTACTGTTTTCACATCGTTGATATCAGTATTGATCTGTAATGTAGTTGTAATGATATCAGCAATACCTTTTGCGGCAGTTGATAAAATATCATCAGCATGACCAAATGCTTCAGTAACTTTTAAATTACCGTATATCTCACGTAGTTTATCATTGCTGATAACAAGTAAGGTATCCACACTTTGTTTCAATGCTTCTAATCCTGCGTCAGCTTGTGCTTTACGTTTTTTACCTTCAAATCCAAATGGAATAGTAACAATACCAACAGTTAAAATCCCCATTTCTTTAGCAACTTGTGCAATAACAGGAGCAGCACCTGTTCCGGTACCACCACCTAAACCTGCAGTAATAAATACCATTTCGGTATTATTTGCTAAAATTGCTTTTAATTCTTCGATACTTTCGATGGCAGCATTTTTTCCAACTTCAGGTAAAGAACCAGCACCACGTCCTTTGGTTAAACTCGCACCTAAAACTACTTTAAAAGGTACCGGGCTCATATCCAAAGATTGCTGATCAGTATTGCAAACAATAAAATCAACACCTTTAATGCCTTGTTTGTACATGTGATTGACAGCGTTGCTTCCGCCACCACCAACTCCAATTACTTTTATAATTGCTGAGTTGTCCTGAGTTAAATCGAATTTCATCATTTTAATTTTATTTATAACGTTTGGTATTATTATATTTTGAAGATAGTATGTTCTTTCAATGCCTAAAATTGCCGCTTTTTTTAATGTAGATTTTACATGTACTTTATTAGTTACTAACCATGGAGTGTTAATTTCGCACCGCTTTATATTATTCCGAGCCCTTTAAAAGACCTTATGGAAAAACTAATTAGGCTTAGGTAGCTCAAAAAAGTCTAGCCAAAGTCTTCGACAAGCTCTGACTGACCGCGCGCAATCAATGTTGAACTTTGTCGCAATAGCAAGAGATGAACTCCTTTACTTAAAATCTATTGTTGTGCTGTATCCTCATCAAAAAAACTTTTCAATCGATCAAAAAATCCTGAAGATTTATCCTTTGAATGTCCTTTAATAGTGGATGAAGTAGCGGTTGTCATGTTCTTACGGTTTTGTTTATCTAACTTCTCTAAGCCTTTCATAATTAAACCAACAGAGGTAGCAAACATAGGGCTTGTAATATCTTCATTGCTTTTTGCCAAATGCTCATTCGGATAGCCAATACGTGAATCCATTCCTGTAATATATTCCACCAATTGTGTAACATGTTTCAACTGCGCACCACCACCTGTAATTACAATACCTGCAATTAATTTTTTCTCGTATCCGGAATTTTTAATTTCATAATACACATGCTCCACAATTTCTTCCATTCTTGCCTGAATGATTGCTGACAAATTTCTCACCGAAATTTCTTTGTGTGGACGACCTCTTAAACCCGGAATAGAAACAATTTCGTTTTCCTGATTTTCACTTGCCAATGCTGAACCAAATTTTATTTTCAATAATTCCGCCTGACCTTTTATAATGGTGCAGCCTTCTTTAATATCTTCTGTAATTACATTTCCACCGAAAGGGATAACCGCAGTATGACGAATAATTCCATCCTGAAAAATAGCAACATCTGTTGTTCCGCCACCAATATCAACCA
>JAIOQD010000541.1 GCA_021413595.1 Bacteroidota bacterium
CGGCTTATTGATGAATGTTCTTTAACACAAGAACAACTTTCACAAAAGGTAAGTAAACAGCGTTCAACTATCACTAATTATTTGCGTTTGTTAAAATTACCTGTCGAAATTCAATTGGCAATCAGGAACAATGATATATCAATGGGACACGCTCGTGCATTGATCAATATTGAAAACACAGACCGACAATTAGATATTTATAATCAAATTGTGTTGAACAATTTGTCTGTTCGTGAAGTAGAGGACTTAGCTCGCGGAGCAAAAACAGAATCAGTGCTGAGCTCAACGAATAGTGCTGCTGCAAAAAAATCAACTAAAGGGAATCTATCATTTGAACAATTAAAGGTGGTAGAAGATCTACGTGCTGTATTTAATACAAAAGTAGGTATCAGTAGGGAAGCAAATGGTAAAGGGAAAATTGTTATTCCTTTTAAATCAGATAATGATCTAAAACGTATTCTTGATTTATTAGATGCTTAATTTTTTACTACTCTCTGATTCGAAGCGGACAAAGAGACTCTGGTCTTTTGATCCAATTGGTGTGATCACTCAAAAGTGGAATGTTTTAAAAAAAATATACCCAATTAAAAACAGATTGCTTCAATTTGTTTTTGTATTCTCTTTTTTAGTTTTATCCACTGCATCAAACTATGCGCAAGTACAGGATACAACATTAAAATCCCAAAAACCACAAATTGTAAGCCCATTGCCAAACCCTCAGAATGGCAAAACAACCGAGGATTCGCTAGAGCAGGCTAAAATCAAACCTAAAGCTAAACCAGCCTATCATTCACCAAAAACTTCGGCTTTAATGTCAACAATAGTACCTGGCCTTGGGCAGGTTTACAATAAAAAATATTGGAAAGTACCCGTTATTTATGCAGGCTTAGGAGGACTAGCCTATTCGATCAATCAAAATCAAAAAAAATATAGCAAATATATTGAAGCATATAAATTCCGAATAGATGGGGATTCTCTAACGATTGATAATTTCCCGAGATATTCAGATGAAAATTTAAATACCTTACAACAATATTATAAACGTTTTCGTAATTTATCGGTAATAGGTTTTACATTATTATACGTTATGAATATTGTAGATGCAAGTGTTGATGCACACATGTTTACTTTCGATGTGGGTGATGATCTGTCATTCCACATTCAGCCAACGTTGCTGAATATAGCTAATGCAAAAAAATATACTACCGGCCTTTCATTGAATATAACTTTTTAATGTTATTAAGAGCCTGTTCTGTTTTTGAATCAATAATTTGGATAAATTCCTAAAATTATAAATCTGTACCTTCACAATCTAGATAACTTTCAGGATCATTATTAGCTCAACCACAATGAAAGAAGAATTCTTACATCATATCTGGAAATTTAGATTGTTTAATCAGTTGAATTTACTGACCACTTCAGGAGAAACCATAGAAATTATGAAAGTAGGGAATCATAATTTTGATGCCGGCCCCGACTTTTTTAATGCACAATTAAAAATTGGAAATACCTTGTGGGCAGGCAATGTAGAGATTCATTTAAATGCAAGTGATTGGAAAAAACATTTGCACCAGAATGATAAGGCATACGATAACATTATTTTACATATAGTATATAATGCAGATGAACAGATTTACAGGGCCTCAGGGGAGACAATTCCAACACTGGAATTAAAGGAGAAAATAGAACAACAAATAATTCAAAATTATTTGCTTTTGAAATCGAACAGCGATTGGATCCCTTGCGAAAAACAGATCATTGCCGTACCTCAA
>JAIOQD010000542.1 GCA_021413595.1 Bacteroidota bacterium
GGTTCGGTCATAGTTTCAATTACAGGTACTTCTGCTTTCTTTTCCAAAACAGGAGGAGTGTTTTTTACGGGAGGTTTATCAACAAGATAAGCTGATTCGGGCGCAAGAAAATCTGTTGGTGTTTGTATCACATCTTCTTTATGTGTTGTATAACTTGAGAGGGTTAACGCAATTCCCAGTTTGAAAGAGAAGCCACGGTTGTATAAATATTGTTCATTACCTGTTTCTATATTCTGCAAGCCTAAAATATAATTGTATTCGGAATAAATTGAGATATAAGGCGATATTCCTGCTTTAAATCCCAAAGCCATAAACATTCCAAAATCACTATTTTTAAATGAACCACTGGCTTTGATATCATAGCTATTCGTACCAATTGATTGTTTTGCATTATATAAATAAGCAAAATAAGGCAATACCGCAGCATAGGGTTTTATTGGCCATTTATTGACTTGGTAGCCTATGCCTGCTTTCACATCTATGTATTGCATCTTCCATAAGTAATCAATCTTTTTATATATTAAGGAAGAACCAGCCTTTCTCATGCCTAGCCCTCCCAATATCAATAAACCATTTGATTTTACGCGTTCATAACCTATTCCAAAAGCACTAACTGAGGTGTGGGCATAGGTAGGAGTATCTTCCGAAGTTAAGTTTGGATTGTCAATTTTAGTTGAGAATTTAAAGATTGAAAACACCTGGGCTCCTTCTATTTTCAAATATGATTGAGCCCCTGCTTGTTTCGAAAAAACCAGCCGTGACTCCAATTTAGGATTTTCCTGCGCTACAAGGGATGTTGTAAAAACGAAAGTCAAAAAAATTAAAAAAGTGATATAGCATCCAAAGTTCAAGAAGTGCTTTTCAAAGATTGAAAGATTATATTTTTTTTTCATTGATTTATAGGTAAAATGAAAGTGTTTTCTGCCGAGACTGAATAAGACTGAGTAGTTTAATAAATTTAAAAAGCTCTGATTGCGCGAATACAAGCATTACTATCCTTGTTAGCGTAATACTGAGGTCCGAATGGAAAGTATTGATTCCAAGCACTAAGACTATCGTGTTCGGTTGAACTCCAATAATAATTATTGGTAAAACCACCAACAATATCTTTTTGTTGGTATAACAAATTAAGCTCTCCTTTTGATGGCAAAAACCAATCACTGTACCCGCTTAATACCAACTGATCAACTACACTAGCCGCACAATTGCAACTGCATCCTTCGCTTATATTGGCAGAGGTTAAAATTGCATTTGTATTCTGCTGACCAAGACCAACGGCAACCTCACTGGCTCCGGTTTCAACGTTGTTCCCCTCAGACCATTTTGTTGATGTACTTTGGTCACTTGTAGCGGCTATTAAACCATGCAGACCTGTTCCATCCACATAGAAAATAATACCACCAGCATAACTTTTACCAACAGCTATGTCGGAGCCAGATGATATATTCTCTTTTTTGCATGAGAATATCATCAAACAAAACGCTATAAAAATTATTTTTTTCAAAGACAAAATCATTTTAAAATTTAATTTCTAATCATTTTCAAGTGTAAGTGTTTACACATTAGTTGTATATACATCCATTCTTTCATTTAATTAAAAAAACCTTTAGGTTATTCATAAAAGTAAGTGAAAAAAAAGATACGAATTTCGAAAATTCGCTACCTAGTAAAAAACCATCGATAACGGACAAGAGCTATCGATATCCTGAAAACCAATTTATGTAAAATATGGTCTTCCAACCATCGGTTTTCCTCATTTGTGCCATGAAATATGAATCGATATGTTTGATTAAATTACATCTTGTTTTTAGATGTTTTTTTGAATCAACAAATATCCAGAAATATAAACTTGAAAATAAATCTGGAAATTGGAATATAATTGACAAACAATGATTTAAACAGAAAAGGAAGTAAAAAAAAATAAACTGCTAAAAATCAGTGCAATCGCAGGCCACATTAAAAGATGGAAGTGTTTTTTAAATTAAAAAATATGTATAAACCTGAGTTCGATTGTTAATTAAACCTAATTGGCTTATTTACAAACTATTGCCATTTTGATTTTTCGAAGAAGGGAAAAAATCTTTGTTTTTCGATGAGCAAGATGCTTCATTCCATTCAGCATGACAAAAAAACTAACGACTAAATATTGAACCTATTGTTTTTATTACAATGTTCTATAAATTATTAATCGAACTCAGGTTATAAATACGAATCTCTAACTATCTTTAAAATAGCCAAAGAATGACGAAATGATTTTTTTTTGGAATTAAGTATGTGCGCTCATTTTATTTCCAATGAACAAGATAAGTAATTAGCCAGTGACCAATTTTAAACGTTTTCAGACAACACGTTTTAAATTAATTTCCTTAGGAGGTGTAATAATAAGTGGCACCGTTTCTGTGGTTACAGAGCTCGTATCCAAACCAAACGCTTTCGCTTCAGACAGGCCTAAGTGCTTTAAGAAGGAATGGATATCTAAAATTACCTTTTCGTAAAATGGCAATTCATTTTCGTAGGATAAGAATTTTTCGATAACAATAAATCGGAAATCGCCAATTATATTATTTTTATTAAGTGATTTATACCTGCTGGTAATATCAACTTCCTTATTCTTAACCATGTCCTCTACCACTTTTCTAAACATCAAGTTGACTCTGGGATCAACACGAAAACCTAACCGGAAATCAATACGAATAACATCATCGTGAATAAATTAACTTACTTTATATTCCATCCGATAAGGCTCATCTACCACATCGACATGTACAAACCAGTATATATCAGCACGTTTTGGCTGTTTTTGCATGATGGAATAGATAATTTTAGATTCTATCTCTTCTCTGTTATTTGCACTTGTGAGGTAAACCAGATGAGTTGCATACTTAGGAACGCTTAAATCCCTGCTCAAATCTTCCAATACAGGTAAATAATCAGAAAGCTTTACAAATTCAACATAACGGTTCCTAATTTTTCGTGCCTGAAACCAAATAAGCATCACTGCGATAAGAAAAGCACTAAGAAGAATACTTATCCAACCACCATGAAGAAATTTCCCTAAGTTAGCAACTAAAAATGATAATTCAATGGAAAAATAGATAAGAGCAAAAAGAACGATTGCACTCCAATTGTACCTTTTTAAATACATAAAAAAGAGCAGCAGGGTGCTCGTCATTAGCATATCAATATTTATTGTCAAACCATAGGCTGCTTCCATATTGGAAGATTCCTTAAAATAAGACACTGCAATAATGCATCCAACCCATAACATCCAATTGATAGATGGTATATAAATCTGACCTTTTAAAATAGTAGGATATACTAATTTCACTTTCGGCCAGAAGTTCAAGCGAATGGCTTCATTAATAAGAGTGAATGAAGCCGATATTAATGCCTGGCTAGCCACAACAGCAGCCGTTGTTGCGATAATTATACCCGTTACTAAA
>JAIOQD010000548.1 GCA_021413595.1 Bacteroidota bacterium
ATCAAATGTTTTTTTATAACTGGTATAATTTTTTTGTGCTTGTGAATTCATATATATTGATGCGCCAATTGCACCAAAGCCCACAACTCCATAGAGAAAATGGTATTTACCATTCCTTATTTTATAATCTCCCCAGCCAGGGTACACAGCAGACTTTAAAAGATGTGTTGCTACCGGAATAGAAACTTTGGTAGCTATTGCGAGCGAAATGTATATTTTTTCATCCAATACATAACCATCTTTTTTTTGTTCCCAAATAATTGTTTTTCCATTACCTCCATTAACTTCTGAAATATCACCACTCAATTTAAGAGCATTTAATTTTGCCCCGTTTTCTCTGAAAACATTCACAGTAATAGTATACAGTTCGTTAGGGGCAGAATTTAATATGTCGTAAGTAATATATACTTTCCCGTCCGCAAAGCGAAAATCAATATTTGAAGTATTAACTGTTTTGTTCTGCGCTTGAATCCAATTACTGAATACAGCAAAAAGTAAGAGCAAAAAATATTTTATTTTTAATTTCATTAGAAGCTGAAAGATTTAATTATTCCATACTTTAGAGTTGAGCCTTTACGTGCATAAGCCCTGTAATAATAAGTTGTGCCGGATATTAAACCAGTCAAATTAGCATAATATACGCCTGTTGAAGTTGCGGTTCCTTTTGATATTACATTATCATTTACATTAGGGTTGGATGTAACGCTTGACCAGCATTGGCCATAATCTATTACAGGCAGAACACCTAAATTTACTAATGTACCTTCTAAAGTGGCTGTAGTAACACTTATTGAAAAATTATCCGTAGTTACAACTAAATCAGGAATCAATGTGGTTAATTCATTGCTATATATAACTGTATTGTTATCAAGTTTCAAGTATGTTCTAACATAGTACGTTGTTTCGAGATTTAAACTCGAAAGAGCAGAAGAAAAATTAATACTGGACGATAGCAAACCGTATGAAGTTTTATTATCGCTTATTGTAGGCAATGAATGAGTTGCCCAGCAATGCCCGTAATCCATAGCGTTTAACGAACCTAAATTACTGATACTGCCATTTACAGATAAAGTAGTCTCGTTTTGTATTTGAAGTTGACTTGAAACAATTGAAACAGTTGTGAAAGAAGATATTGTAAATTTCTTTATTTCACCGTACACTGTTTCATTAGCATTAGCTGCATAAGAACAAATATAATAAGTAGTATTTGCAGAAAGATTAGTTATTTCACTTGTAAATTCCTTTCCAGCAACACCATTTTCAAATTCTAATTTAAAATCATTAATGGTTGGATTTTCATTTGTTGACCAACAATGTCCATATTTTGCGATACCCTCTTTGCTAATATCTATAATAGTTCCACTTGCATTTACAGTTGTATTTAAAACTATAACACTATCAGTAGTGATTTTATTAATACGGTTTAGTTCTACTTTTTTGCATGAAAATAGAATCAATAAGAAGCTAAAAGAAAGGAAAAGTATTTTTTTTGATGACATCATTTATTTAATTTTTTTTCTTTTAAATGGTTTTATGTTGTTCATTGGAATAGTCAAATTGATTTCTTAACCATATGTATTTCATCTTTACATCTTCTTTCTTCTCATTTTTTACTTTTTCATTTAGGATGTTCATAATTTTTGATGTTGAAAATTTTGTTTTAGGTTTCACTTGATTCAATTTACTGAATCCTGCAACTGCATTTTCACTTACTTGATAAAATTTTATCTGTTTTGCATAATCAATAAAATAAAAATCTGTGTCATCTTTAGAGAGAAAAGATTTTTCTAATTGACTAAAATTTTCTCCTCTTTCCTTTTTTAAAAGCTCAATAATCTCATTGTCAATAAGTGTACGAGGATAAATTGCGTATTTACTTTCCAATTCATAGGCTCTAATGAGAGCACTACCAAAGCACATATCTTTTTCGTGATACATGGTTCCAAGTGTTAGTCCACCACGCAATAAAATTTCATGCTTAAAAAGTTTTCTTTGACATTCAGATATTTGCGATGCAATTTCAACAATAATTCCGCATAAATATTTTTGTTCTTTACTCTTGTCTTCAATTGTAATTAGTACAGAGTCAGAAAAAACAGAAATAGATTTTTTAATTTCCCCAATATCTCCTAAAATATGGTCACTTGGCATTTTTTTAAGAAATACCTCAGAAAAGATATTTAAAATGGTCTTTATTTTTTTAGATTTTTTTTTCTCATTCTCATTTTTAATAACCAAGTTTTTAAATCCAAGTAAATCAACAAATAATACAATTTTTTTATTCTTTAATTTCATATTTAACATTTAATTGTTTTTATGCGTGTCTTGCAATATTATTGTATATAACCAGTAACAAAATCATTGAAAACTGTACCAGCAGGAAAAATTAAAACATCATCAAAAATTGCTTGTTGACTTGGGAAATTATTTGGCGGATTACCCGGAATGGTGAATTGCATTCCATGAGGACAACTTTTCAAATAAAGAAACTTAGTATAATTAATTGCAGTTGGTGAACAAAAGAAAATAGGGTTTCCGTCAATTCCTTCTGGGAATTTCAATGACCTTGATGTATTAATATGAACAGAATTACCATTTGAAATAGTTATTAATGTATCCTTTAATACACTTAATGTTTGCAACTCGTTTGTTGCAGAACTGTCCGGCAAATGAACAGTATTTGCTTTGCTTAACTTTAAAGAGCCTTGAGTAAGAGTTAACGATTGTATTTCGTTTAAAGAATCGTTATCTTTTAAAGTAATAGAATTTGCTTTAGAAATGGAGATTACTTTACCCAAGATTGAAAGGTTTTGTATCTCATTAATTGAATCCCTATCGTTATCGTGAGGGAACACCACATTATTCCCCATACTAATTTTCAAAGTGTCATTTACCCTTGTTAATGTTTGCAATTCATTTGTCGGGCTTGCATCAAGGTCAACAGAACCGCTTAAATAAATAGAGTTTGCATTTGAAATATGTAATGAATCGCCAATAATTGAAATTGTTTGCGGTGACGGAAGATTGACTGTGTTTCCATTAGTTATACCTAATGTATAACCCGAAATAGAAAGAGAATCTTGCGGAAGTACAACTGTATTGCCATTTGAGATACTTAAATTTTTTCCAGAAATAGAAAGTGTTTGGAGTTCATTGGTTGCACTTGTATCGTGGTCGGATAAACTGCTTCCTGTCTTTTCAGCATATAAAGCATAAGGTACAGAAAGTATTTGCGAAGTACCCATAAACACGTAAGTTGAGCCACCATTAATGTCCAATTCTGTTTTTACAAAATAAGTAGTTGCTCCCCAACTGATGGTAGAGAAATTACCGGAAACTAATGTTCCTGCTCCAATGTTTAATGAAACAACACCATACTCATTTGTTGATAAAGTTTGCGTTTCGGTATAAACGGAACTTCCTGTAGTACTTCCTGCCAATACACTTGTTTTGATAGAAATAATTTTATTTACAGACAATACACCTGCAGCATCTCTAACAACAGCTTGGTATTTGAACGATTGAGGAATTTGAGCAAATGAAAATTGCGAAATTGTGATAAGCAAAAAGAGTAATTTTTTCTTCATTGTTTTATTATTTTAAATGTTTTGAGATAATTTTTACCAGCATTCGTAATAGACACATAATAAATACTGCTTGCAAAGCCACTTAGGTCAATTAGTTCAATATTTTTTGTTGTAATTTCTTTATAAATAATTGACTTCCCAAGTGCATTAATTACATCAATTTTAAATGTGGAAGTTTCAGTCGATTCAATATTCAAATTAAAAATGCCGGTAGATGGATTAGGATATAAATTAACATCAAGGTCGGTTAACATTGGCAATTCAGTAACTGAAACAATTGAATAACTTCCTTGCTCAAAGCCTTGGTAAAGCTTTGCAGAAGAATTAGTATATGTTTCAGTTAACGGCTCTCCAATGGTAAATTGCATACTACCATTAATTTGATGGTAATATCCGCCACCGCTGGTCTTTGCTTCTTGAGTAAATGTTTGAGCATTTAAAATGAAACAGTTTGTTATAATAAAGGAAATTATAATTGTACGTTTCATAGTTTATTTGGAATGTCAAATTAGTTTTGTATTTATATTTCTGTCAAGTAAACTTTTTTTATCAATCATTAATAAGTTGCAAATTACGATTATTATGTGGCGCGCTGGCAAAAAATGGCTCTTTTGCTTTTGCCGAAGTGTGGGCTTTGCGTGTCGGGGCAAAAGCAAATGTGCCATTTGTGGGGCGCAAAAGGATTTCATTTTTTTTTGAGCGGTGGCTAAAAAAATAAAACACGAAGCGATGGGCTTTCGTGTCGGCAAAAAGTCTGCCCAGTCCAATTACTCATTGTTCATAAGCTAAAGCAGTCCAATTACCCGCAGGTCTTAACCCATAGCAGTCCAATTACCCATAGTTCGTAACCTAAAGCAGTCCAATTACCCACAGGTCGTGCCCCATAGTAGTCCCATTACCCGCAGGTCGTGACCCATAGAAGTCCAATTACCCGCAGGTCGTGACCCATAGAAGTCCAATTACCCGCAGGTCGTGACCCATAGAAGTCCAATTACCCGCAGGTCGTGACCCATAGAAGTCCAAT
>JAIOQD010000549.1 GCA_021413595.1 Bacteroidota bacterium
TTCAAAAACAACTACTTGTATTTCTCTTCCTTTATCAATGGTTTGAAAGCTTTTTAGCAGTTTTAGTCTGCTATCGGCTTTCAATTGCTCCAAAGAAACACCATTTTCAACGGCCGAAAACCAATTATCCCATATTACGAGATAATGCGAAGGACGTTTTTGAACGGTAAAATTTTGCAGATCATGGTTATATTTCCCTTTGAACGGATCTCTATTCATTAATAAACTCACGTATGGATGGGTATAATAAAGGAAAGTAGTATTCTCAGGAAAATCAGATCGAATAAAATTTACTGCATCACTAATTAAAGTTTGATCGGCAGATAAAGACAAATCTCTTTTCCAATTTACTGAAGCAGGATTTGGAACAAAAGGGAACACAATTACAAAACCTACAAATACAATAGCTACAATACGAGATAAATTGCTCCCACTAAGGCTTTTTTTTGAGAGAGTATGAATTGGCGATGCTAGGGCAGTGTGTTGTCTGAAAATGACTTTTCGATCAAAGATTTCGGTAATAAAATTAAATCCATTTAATGCAATAACAGTCGCCAGCGGCACTACACTAATCAATACTCTTTTCAGCCCCATTGATTCGAAGATGCCAAAATACCAAAATAACGTATGTGCAATAAAAAAAGCAAAAAACAAACCGTAAATCAATACTGTTTCTGCTCTGAACATAGTTAAGCTCTTCACATCCTTTTTTTTATTTGTAAAAAGAGCAATGCTTTTTTTAACCAAACCCAAGCCAAACAATATATACAGAGGGATACCTAAAATATAATTAAATTGAATAATAAAATGGGAGAGATTCCCGCTTCCATATTTACCACTTGAGTTGATATAAGGGATTTTTGTAAAAACCCAAAACAGGTCGTGGTAATAAAAAACTCCTGCAATGCTATAAAAAAAATGACCGAATAAGAGACCCGGTAAATACTTGTACTGTTGGTTAATTAATAAGTAAAATGCAAATACACCAATAATAATAAGTCCTTCGGACCTAACAAAAGGTAAAAAGGATATCGCACAAACAGCCAAAAGCAGTTTATTGTTTAATAACCAATAAATGCCAAGCATAATTATTAAAGAAAATAAAGGTTCAGTAAGACCTGAAAAAATATGAACAAAGTATCCTGGAGTAAAACACAAAAACACAGCAGTCAGCCATGCATTTTTATAATTAATTTTTTTTGCAATTTTATAACTGAACCATGCTGAAAAAACAGCTATTATACAGTTGAATACTTTTATTCCGATAAAACCTGTTTGTGAAAAGGGAGCACTCAGTAATACAAATAACGGTTTTGCCCAATGGTTCAGAAAATTTTCAGGATGCTGAAAAGCGTATTTCGAAAACAAAAAATGAGTAATGCTATCACCTGAATCAGAAGTACCTGATGTGTTTATTGCAACCAAAACTAAAATAACAAAATAAAGGGAGATCCCAATCAATACCCTTTGATCTTGCTTATCAAATTTATCCCTTATGAACTTAGAAACCATATTTACCTATTTTTTAATGAAAAGATCGATCCGGTCGCTCAATTGAATTATTTTGTAAACTTATAATAAATCCACAACTAATTTTAGCTGATAGTTCAGTTTGGGATCATAAATCGAATGAATACAGAAAATTAAAATCGAAAAACTTACAAATTGTTCATTGAAGAGGTGAATTTTCTGAAAGAAGAAAAAATGAAAATTTGCCCCATATTCACCAAATAACTTCCGAATTGAGGCGTTTTTTTGTATTTTTAATACTGAAGCTACTTATTGAATGCCAAAAGACTGAATTTTAGTCTATAAATTAAGCAGTTCTGTCGAAATAAATATTTGTATTATTTTGAATAAATGATAATTTTAAGGAGAATAGAATTGAATCCCTAAAGCATTTTTTTGGGGTACTTAACAACCAAATCCCTTTAAATACTCAAAAATGGAATAGTTTGGTGAAAAACAATGGCTAATTTCAATTTTAAAAAAAATATCCTCATAACCAATCAGTACTATTTGAAACTTCAAACAGAAAAAAATTATAAGTCATCTATTACTGACTAAAAAATTATATATTTGCATACTATGTACCTATTTTAAATCTGGCTCGCTATTTGTTTGCCATTTTTGCTGAATGAAGAAAATTCTATTCATATTATTCTCCTTTCTACTTTTCACCTCCTCCATTGTGGTAATGCCCGATGCAGCGGAAGAGGCCAATGCCAAAATTAAAGCTATCTATATATACAATTTTACTAAATACATTGAGTGGCCTGACAATTACAAAGAAGGAAATTTTGTGATTGGCTTTTTAGGCTCCAATAGTGCTCTTCTTACTAAACTATCTGAGATGGCTGAAACCAAAAAGGTTGGAAGTCAAACGATTCAAATTAAGAACATTACCTCAGTGGATAATGCAGATAAATTCAATATAATTTATATTCTTACCGATAATTCACCACAGCTTTCTGAAGTGGTAAGTAAGGTTAAAGGAAAGAGTACACTTATTGTTACTGATAAACCCGGCTTAGCAAAGCAAGGTTCAGGTATCAATTTTGTGGTTATAGAAAACAAACAAAAAATTGAATTGAATAAATCAAATATAGAAAAGTATAAATTGAAGATAGCCTCCACTTTGGTGAGTATGGCGCTACCGGTTAATTAAATTTTTGTATATACTTAAAAATTAATGAAAAAGTTAACAATAATAAGAACATTCATTTTGGGATTACTGCTTTTAACAGCGGTAGTTGCAAATGCGCAACAGGAGAAAGTCCAGGCTGCGTATGTGTTCTTAGAGCAAAATAAACTTGATAGCGCGAAAGCGAATATCGATGCTGCTGTCATTCACCCTGAAACGGTAAATGATGCGCTGGCTTGGTATGTTCGAGGTTTTATTTACAAATCAATTTACAATACAAAGGAAAAAGGTAACAAACGCTCACCTTCACGTTTAGAGGGGCTTTACTCATTTAAAAAATCACTTTCCTTAGATGCTGCCAAGGAATATTTCCCTGATAATATCGGTGGTATTAAATATTTTGCAAGTACATTCCGTAATGATGCTGCCGAAAGCCTTGATCCTATTGATTATAGAACTGCAATTGAACTTTTCAACAAATCTCAGGAGTGTTCTAAAATAGTTGACCCTTCGCCAACAGTTCTTCAGGCAAATCAAACTGAATTTGATTTTGCGCTAGTATCTGTTTATAACTCAGTTTTAGAAAACGATAATAAAGACAGTGCAAGGGTATTTAAATTTTTCACCCTTGCTAAAAATGTTTATAATAAAATTTTAGCCCTTGAACCTAATAACATTCAGGCAAATATTGGTATGGGTAAATTATATTATAATCAAGCGGTAAATATTATAAAATCACTGGATATCGATACGGATATCACAAAAATGGATATTATAGAAGAAAACACGAAAAAACTGGGTACTGTAGCAGAACCTTTTATGAAAACAGCACATGATCTTGATCCAAAACGCGAAGATGCGATAATTGGCTTAACCGGTATCTACTATATTTTACATGAAGATAGCAAGTACAATATCTTCAAACAAAAATTAGAAGACATTAAAAAACCGAAATAAGAAATAATTTCAATTACCGTATTTATGAAAGTTAGGTTTACAATTGGAAAAAAAATTGCGCTTGGTTTTGGTGTGATTGTTTTTTTAACCATTGTGTCGTTTTACTTTACTAATGTTACTTTAAGTGGTAGCCGTGAAAAAACGCGCGAAGTAACCGAAATTTACAACCCCTCCGTTACAGAATTAAAAGAGCTGGATAATCTATTAAATCTTTCAAGATTAGGCATTACCGAATGGGTATATTGGACCAAAGCCGATATCCCGCAGAAAAAAGCCCTTACCAAACTTTTTCTGGAAGATTATCCAAAACTAAAAAAAAAAATTACTGAATTATCGCTTAAATGGAGCCCGGACGAACAAGATGGAATTCGTGCAATACTTTCGTTAATAGACAAACTATTTGCTAAATACCATGAAGGCATAATGACTCCTTTGAGTTCAATAGATGAATATAATGATATGCTAACTAAGTTTTTAGCAGACCAAGTATTTGAAGATTCTTATGAAGAATTTCAACTTATTAAAAAAAAATTACATGAACTTATTGAAGATCAAAATTCAAACGCATCCAAAAATTCAACAGAAATGTTGGACTCTTTCGGTTTCCTAAACACAATTGTTGTTACGCTTGGGATTATATTATTTTTAGGAGGTATTTTGATTGCAGGATTTACAATTAAATCCATTGTTCAA
>JAIOQD010000553.1 GCA_021413595.1 Bacteroidota bacterium
TTTATGGATTTAGAGGATCATTGGAAAATATTATTCGTCAACTAATTCAAAATCAGTGATGGATGTAATTGATTTTATTATTATCTTTGCACCGGATATTAATATAAATTTAATCAAAACAAACAAAAATGAAAAAATTATTTACTTTATTATTTGTTGCCGTTGCAATGAGTATTGTTGCTTGCGGACCAAGCGCTGAAGAAAAAGCTAAAATGGAAACTGCAGCAAAAGAGAAAATGGATTCTTTATTTAATGCTGCAAGTCAATCTATGACTACTGCTTTAGATTCAACTGCTCCAGTTGCTCCTGCAGAACCAGTTGCTCCAGCTGTAGAAGAAAAACACTAATTCTATTTTACAGTACAAAAAAAAGCATTCTTCAACGAGAATGCTTTTTTTTTGTGCTGTTTTTTTCTATTTCATCAATTCAATTGCCTTTTTAAGAACATTATCCCTGCTTTGAATCACAGGATAATAACCTTCACTACTCCATATATTTCTGGCAATTAATGCTTTTAATTGAGTTTTTATTATTTCTTCAGAAGCTTGAATTTGTTTAGCATTTGCTACAATTTTGTTCTTTTTGGTGTACGCCACAAATTCATCAAAAACAGCAGGTAATATAACAAATGAGGTATTGAAATTCTGGAAGGCCTTATATTCATTTAGTTTTTTTCGTTCCCTGTCAGCATATCCAAAAGCAAAATCATTTACAATGCCGCTGTACATCACTTCGCTTAAAAAGTGTGAACGACCAACAGTGTCAAGTGGAACAAATACATCAGGCGTGACACCACCACCGCCATATACAATTTTACCTCCCGGAGTAATAAATTTTAATGAATCCGCGATCTTCATACTATCTGCATTTTCAAGCTCACCGCTTTGAAGACGATTGTATTCTTCGTTATAGTATGCTTCTGTGCCTTCCGTATATGGTTTTTGAATGCAGCGCCCAGTTGGTGTATAATATCGTGCAATAGTTAAGCGAATTGCTGATCCATCACTGAATTCACTTTGTTCCTGAACCAGACCTTTTCCAAAGGAGCGCCTGCCAACAATAGTCCCTCTGTCGTTGTCCTGAACAGCTCCTGCCAGGATCTCACTTGCAGAAGCAGAGCCATCGTCAATTAATATAATCAGTTTCCCATTCTCAAAATTCCCTTTGTCAGTTGCTTGGTAACCTTTTTTTGGACGAGCTTTCCCTTGTGTATAAACTATTTCCTTCCCATCACTTAAAAATTCATCAGCAATATCAACAGCTGTATTTAGGTATCCACCACCGTTTCCTCGCAAATCAATAATCAATTGTTGCATTCCATGCTTTTTTAATTTATCAAATGCCTTAAGATATTCATCATATGTAGTGGCTGCAAAACGGCTGATTTTAATATATCCGGTTTTTGGACTCACCATATAGGCTATATCAATACTGAATATTGGAATGGTACCGCGTGTAATTGTAAAGTCAAGTAATTGGGGTTTTCCTCCACGTTTAATCGCCACTTTTACTTTTGT
>JAIOQD010000554.1 GCA_021413595.1 Bacteroidota bacterium
ATACTTATTGTTAATGTAATTTTTTTCATAGTGTTTTTGTTAATTGACAGATGCAACATAAAAAAAGTATTTTGAATTTGAATACGTTGAATGATGTATTTTTCAACAATTGAATTGTGTATTCAATAAGGAGTGTTCTCGTATGGTTTGCCCTTTCAGCTTGATTTTATTGATGTTATCTCTTTATTTTCTTTGCTCATTTTAATGTACAATGTAATATAAATCATATCCCAATTGGAATTGAGTGATCCTTTTTAGGCTTCAATTTATTTTAGTTGGTTGACTGATTGCACGTTAAATAATGTAATAGTAGTATACGGACTATTACATCTACCTTGTTTTTCCTTATCCGATAAAACCATGAAAAAACTACTCAATCATTTGCTCTTACTTACTGTAGGTATAGTTATGATAAGCTCATGTACATCAATCTACAAGTCCAGTCCACCTTTTACCAGTGTTGACAAGATTATACAGTTGAAATCGGATATGGATATTCGTAAAGTAAATGAAATGCTTGGGATACAACCTTATGATATTTATACCATACAAGAAACAGGCGGTTCTTTATTGGTCTATAATTATCGTATTCGGGATCGTAAAGTTAAATTACCTGTTGATCTCGCCAAACAAGACGAATTCATTCACAGTGAAGAGTTTCAAACCAAGGGTGATACTTACTATCGCACAGATGCCCAACGATTATTTATCTTTTTTCAAGAAGGAAAAATGAAATCGATGTTGACAGATAATGGTATAAATAATGCAGAACATTTATTGATTATGAACAATACCATTTCATACATCAGCAAAGAAGAATACAACAAAGTGCGCATGTATCGTTTGGGATCAAGCAGCAATTATTTATTAAAAAAGGACAGCACAACTGTAATAGTCAATCTTGGTGCCGGCGAAACCAAATCAAATCCTTTGAGCCCTATTTCAAAGAACCCCAATGTAGGTGAAGCTAAAAAGGGAGGATCACCTGTTGGTCTATTGCTTACCGTGGCGGCAGTTGTTGCTTTGATTTTTATATTAAAATAATTATCAACATTACAGGAATTAGCAAGAAAACGATTGGATTATCGGCATAGTCCTTTGTTTTTCGCGGACGCCCATTGCACCAAATAAAGTTTTCTGTTAGTTTTGGATGGATTGAAAAATTCACAACATAAGCCATTCACAAGAACGGAGTACTTTCCATTATTGGTGTTATTCCTTTACCTCCTTGTTGAATTTATTCCTTCCTTTAAATCATGGGACGCCAACGGGCCTCAATGGATTTATTTGAGCCTTGTAAACGCAGTGGTCGGACTAATTATTTGGTACCCAAAATCATCCCCAATTGAAACTGCTAATCATGTAGTAACTAAATCATATTTGATTTTTTTGACCAGTTTAACCTTGTCATTGTTGTTTACTGTTAACTTACCTGAATCTGTTTTTACACTGTTACGGTACTTTAGCACCTTCTTGATATTCTTTAACTTGTCTGGAGTAATACAAGATCAAAGTCGTTTTTTCAAAAGTGCATCTTATTTGATCAGTGCATTACTCTGTATTCAACTCGTTTGGTTACTCTTTACCTATTTTGGTGACCCGGTTATTTATGAGGAGTTTTTAAATAAGGCGGATACCATACAACTGAATGCCGGAAATAAAAACATCTTGGCTGCTACGTTAATGATGAAGTATCCATTTTTTCTTTATGCACTTTATATCTCTAAAGGCTGGTTAAAGGTATTGTATGGATTCATGTTAGCTGGATTTGTAATTCTACTATTTCTTATTTCGTCGCGTTCCAGTTTTATATCGTTTTCACTTGTCACCTTAATTTATGTGTGTTGGATGTTTCTAAAGCACAAATTAATTTCAGGAAAACGCAACATTAAATTGGAGTTTGCACTTATTGTTTTTCCCATTTTATGTGGAATTGTTCTGGCAAATGGAATTATAAAAAACAGCACCAATAAAATTCAGGATAAGAATACGGTTCAGAATGCAAGTGTGGTCAATCGTGTAGCAAGTATCCAATTGAATAATCAAGCCTCAAATGGTCGTATTAAGCAATGGAAAGATGCCTTAAATTATATATGGCAACGTAATATATTTCAAGGAAGTGGGGTAGGTAATTGGAAATTGGCTTCTATTCAATATGAGAAGAATTTCAATTTGGATTATGTAGTGAATTTAAATGTGCATAACGATTTTATTCAGTTGGCTGCAGAAGGGGGTATTCAATCCTTTATTGGTTTTGTTTTCTTAATTATTATGATGGGTTACCTGCTCATAAG
>JAIOQD010000555.1 GCA_021413595.1 Bacteroidota bacterium
TTCCATTATAAAAATCAATAATAAATCCGGGTAAACCATCGCCTTCAGCAAAAAATAAACGATAACAGTTGGTAGCAGGATTATCCACTAATTTCAATTGTTTCCGAAAGTTGTATGCTGCTTGTATTTTACTTTTCCAAAAATTATAATCAGGAGTAACTTCTTTAAAGGAAAACATACGAACTGCGATAGAACCAATTTGAAAGTGTCCCATTCCCAGAAATTCGTTTTGTGCAGAGTAAACTTCCACCACATCGCCTTCCTTTACATCAGCACTAAATTTTTTTATTGCTCCCGAGAACACCCAAGGATGAAACCTGTGTAAACTGTGGTCTTTTCCACTGGTTAAAGTTATTTTTATCATATATGGTGAATATTCAGTCTGAATTAATTTTTATGCGAATTTACGAATAAGAGTTGAGTGGGAATTAATTATAATCTTAAGGGTTTACAGATTATCAATTGTAATTTGGAGAAAAATAAATTGTTTGAGTCTCTTTAAAATTGAATTATGTATTTTATTATTGAATAGTGGGGCATTGCTAATTTCTTTTTGAACTACTTGCAGCTGTGTTACCTCGAACTTTTCGTGATGCAACAATACTAGGGTGGATATTTATAAATGATACTGGTGATAACTTTCGAAATTTCGTTGGTATTAGCAAGTTTTTTTGATGTTATTCCAATTCACTTTCCTTATTCAAGGTGATTTACTTTATATTAAGGGGCTTCTCAGCTTATCAACTAAACCGGATATTAGAATTTGTTTGGCATTACTTTACTTTAAGTAAACGACACCGTTTTGCAGATTAACAAATAAAAAATATTTAAGTCAAAGTTTTTGCTACTTTCACAACCTCAAAAATATATACTATGTACGAAGACTTAGCAGTAAAAAAATCAAGCATTCCCGGTGCGGGTAAAGGATTATTTATTAAACGTGATGTTAAAAAAGGCGAACGGATCGTTGAATATCTGGGAGAGATCATCAGTTGGAAAGAGTGCGATATCCGCGCTGAACGTGATGAGGGAGGGTATGTGTTTTATGTGAGCCGTAATAAATGTATTGATGCATTTAATACACCTGAGGAATTGGCTCGGTTTGCTAACGATGCAAAAGGCTTAACTAAAATTGCTGGGATTACAAATAATTGCAAATACGAGATCTACAAAAAATCAGGTTGGATAGCTGCAACTAAAAATATTAAAGCAGGTTCCGAAATTTTTGTAAGTTATGGAGCTGAATATTGGCGTGATATACGCTACAATATTAAATTAGAACAGGAAAGACAAAAGGCTGCTAAAAAGAAAAAATAATTTGGCAATGTCAATTTTACAGTAGGCAATTTTTTAGTTTAACAATTTTTCAGTAGGCAATTTAACAATTAAACAAATCTCGAATTGCCTACTGTACAATTGTTTCATTCTAATTTCTTCTCAATTACCTTCTGATAAATTGCAAAATTGTTGAAATTAATTATAAACCTCCTTTTTACTTGCTTTTAAAGTATTGATCAGTAGTGATGCAATGGTCATTGGTCCAATGCCACCCGGTACAGGCGTAATAAAAGAAGCTTTGGGTGCTACTTCTTCATAATTCACATCACCAAATAATTTAAAACCACTTTTAGTTTTATCAGATGCTATTCGGGTAATTCCTACATCAATCACTACTACACCATCTTTTACCATATCAGCAGTAACAAACTCAGATTTACCGAGTGCAACAATTAATATATCGGCTTTTAGAGTATGTTCTTTTAAATTGGCTGTCCGGCTGTGACAAAGGGTTACAGTACAATTTCCGGGAACAGCATTACGTGCCATTAAAATGCTTATTGGTGAACCCACAATATGACTTCGGCCAATAACCACACAATGCTTCCCAGCGGTATCAATTTTATAGCGCTCCAGCAATTGCATTATTCCATAAGGAGTGGCAGGTAAATAGGTTGGCAAATTCAAAGCCATTCTACCCACATTTTGAGGATGAAAACCATCAACATCTTTCTGTGGTGAAATAGCTTCCATTATTTTATGTTCATGAATATGTTTTGGAAGCGGCAACTGAACAATGTATCCGTCAATAGCTGTGTCTTTATTTAGTTCATCAATTTTTGCCAACAATTCCTGTTCAGTAGCAGTCTCTGGTAATCTAACCAATGAGGAAATAAATCCGGCCTTCTCACATGCTTTTACTTTTGCCGCAACATAGGTTTCACTAGCCCCATCATTACCCACTAAAACAGCTGCTAAATGGGGCGTTTTGCCACCTTGAGCTTTTAAAGTATTCACATCAAGAAGTATTTCAGCTTGAATTTGTTCTGATATTAATTTTCCGTCAAGGATGGTAGTCATAAAAATTAATTTGAAAATTTAACAATTTGAAAATTGATTTTTTACATTTCTGAATTAGCACATTTTCAAATTAGCATATTGTTAAATTATTTATTTCATTCCAGGCATATTTTTCATTTGCGACATCAATTTCGCCATGTCCTGTTTATTATTCATCATCTTCATCATTTTGCGCGTATCTTCAAACTGCTTGATCAAACGATTTACGTCCTGCGAAGTTCTTCCGCTGCCCTTTGCTATTCTGTCTCTTCGTTTACCATTCAACAATTCAGGGTTTTCACGTTCAGCAGGGGTCATGGATGAAATAATAGATTCAATACTTACAAAGGCACTATCATTAATATCAACATCTTTCAACGCTTTCCCAACGCCCGGGATCATTCCAACCAGATCTTTAATATTACCCATTTTTTTAATTTGTTGTAACTGATCTAAAAAGTCATTAAAACTAAATTGGTTTTTAGCGATCTTTTTTTGAAGTTTTCTTGCAGCTTCTACATTAAATTGCTCTTCTGCACGTTCAACGAAGGTTACAACATCGCCC
>JAIOQD010000556.1 GCA_021413595.1 Bacteroidota bacterium
GCGGTAGGCTTTACTTTTAGCATTTTTAACAAAGGGGGGATATCCATGCGTGCTTCCGGTTTTAGCTGACGTTCCAAAACATAATCCTAGCCTCCCAAAACAGGTTGTACACCGGGACTTTCCATGAAGATTTTTTTTTCACGTTCCAGTAATTGTAAACCAATGTAAGCCGCACCGAGATCGCCTGTGACACAAAGTAAGTCTCCCTCTTTTGCGCCATCACGGTAAATTAGTTCATCTGCATTGGCTTCACCAATAGCAGTAATACTTATCACGAATCCTGATTTTGCAGTGGTAGTGTCACCTCCTACAACATCAACTTTAGATTTATGGCAAGCCGTCATTATACCCGAATAAAGCTCTTCCAGTGCTTCTACCGAAAATCGATTTGAAACAGCGAATGAAACAGTAATTTGTTTAGGTATTGCATTCATTGCATATATATCTGAAACGTTTACCGAAACAGATTTAAAGCCCAAATGTTTAAGAGGAACATAAGCAAGGTCAAAGTGCACACCTTCTACAAGCATATCGGTTGAAACAACCATTTGTTTGCCTTTATAATCAATAATAGCGGCATCATCTCCAATACCTTTGATGGAGCTTTCATTTTTTATTTCGATGAATTGTGTAAGGTGTTTTATTAAGCCAAATTCACCTAAACTACTTAATTCGGTACGTCCTGTGTTTTCTAACATTTTTAAGTGTTTTTTTTTCTTAACATTTGAATTTTATTATTTCACGCAAAGGCGCTAAGGCGCAAAGTTTTAGAGATTATTTACAATTCTGGTTATTCCGTTTTTTATCAAAGGTTCATTAAAATTAATTAAAAGCCCAAGTTTGCAGTTTGTCAATCTTAAATAAGTTAATAATTGTTTTGGATGAACAAGAGCTATGCTTTCTACTGATTTAAGTTCAATGATTACCTTACTTTCAACAATAAGATCAGACCTAAAACCAATCTCCATTTTAAGTTCATTCCAAATTACCGGAATAGGTTTTTGTCTTTCAACCTTGAGTCCTTGGCTTATCAGCTCATAATTCATTATTTCTTCATAAACTGATTCTAAAAGGCCAGGTCCCAATTTTGTATGTATCTGATAAGCACAATTTACAATTATTTTAGATAGTTCATTTTCGCTCATCTCACAATTTTTTTTGATTCTTCTATTTCTTTGCGTCTTCGAGCCTTTGCGAGAGAGTCCAACTAAATAAACTTGATCTTCCGAGCTGCAAAAAAGCACATTCTCAATAGAACTACTCCATGTCTGAAACGAGAAATATTGGTGCTGCCATAAGTACGTTCTTTATAGCGGATAGGTATTTCAACTATTTTGTGATTCAGTTTGTGTGCTCCAAAAATTAGATCATAATCACCAAAGGGATCAAAATCCCCAAAATAACTTTGATTTTTTACTAAACGATAATAATCTTCCCTGAAAATTACTTTCGTTCCACAAAGTGTGTCTTTAAATTTTTGTTCCAATAACCATGTAAATGCAAAGCTGAAAAATTTGTTCCCCAATAGGTTTAAAAAACGCATCGCATCTTTTTCCATTGGATAAACTAATCGGGAGCCATTTATGAAATCTCCTTTACCTGATGCTAGAATTTCCTTCTATAAAAATTATTTCAGTATGTTTTCCGAGTTTAGGCATACGAAGAATTGCATTTTCAATATTGCCACTTTCATTACGAGCAGGGATAACAACTGAAACAGAGTATTTGTCTTTGTATTCTTCTTTCGATAGGGTAGAGAGAGGTTTGGCAAATGTGTATATGTTTAATGAGAAAAATCGGAAGAATGGAAGTTTTGCAAGAAAACTGTTAAGGAAACTTTTGAGCAAAGGAATATTAAATGGAAATATCATTCGCTTCGTATTTCTATAAACATCAAATCCTGCAATGTAAAGCAGATTATTAATATCAGTTAATGATAACCAGTTTTGTAGTGGAGTAGGGGTTTTTAATCCGATTTTTTCAGCAAATTTCAGAAATGGTTCCCATAAATAATTGTAATAAGTAACAATTATTTTTGTTTGTGGATGACATACTTTATGAAGTTGTTTAAACACTTCCTGCACATCACCAACAAAGCCAATTAGGTTGGAAAGTATTATGAGATCAAACTTTTCATCCAGTTGAATGTTCTCAGCTTCCATGACATGGAAGTCAATATTTTGAAATTTCTCTTTGGCAATAGTAATCATAGCCGGACTGAAATCAATCCCTACTTTGCGTTTCGCCCGCATACCATTGAGCAGTTCGCCTGTGCCGCATCCTACTTCAAGTATGGAGATATCTTCATGAGAAAAATAATCGCAATAGTTGGTTATTTCATTCCAGTAATAAGCACTAAAACCTCTTGGTTTTTTACGACTTTGAGCTACTTTTTCGAAATATGCTTTTCTGTCT
>JAIOQD010000685.1 GCA_021413595.1 Bacteroidota bacterium
TAATAGGGATAACCGCTTCTATTTGATTATGGAAGCATTAAAAAAAAGTCGATGTATGTGAATGTTCACATAGATCAAGTTCAAAAACTAAAAAATTATAGTAGGTAGATTTTCCAGGAATTGTAAAGAATAAACAGAGGAACCGAAGGTCGGTTTTGAAAAGTTGGTATTATTTGAAAAAAATCATTTGCTACGGAAGATGAAATATCGAAAATACCCTCAGATGAATCCTTCCAGATCAATGGATTCAGATCATCATCAAAATTATCTTCCTGTCCATCTTCGTCACTGGCTTCCGGTTCATTCGGTGTTGGAGCTGATTCGAAAGGAAGGTGAGATGGATAATGAGAGTTACTAATTAAATCTTCGGATAAGTGACAGGTGAAATTTTTGTGAATTAGGCTTTCTTCTAAGCGACTACTGGCTAATGCAGAAGGTTGCCCAAAAGCAAAGAAAAAGACAAAAAGAACAAATAAACAGTAATTTAATACTGATTCCAACAATAAATAGCGTTGTTTATTAATCTTTATGTAATTGTTTTTTCTTAACATTCCAGAGGACAAAACTACAAACATATTTACAACATCTTAATAAAAAAAATCTTTTTTTTACAGAACAATAAATAAAACCAAATCTTATAAAGTATTAAGTAAGTGCAAAATCGGGGTATTGCTATAAAAAAATAATATTAACCTTAGTTCGATTTAAAACACTACAAATTTCGACATTATTAGAGCATTTCCAACTCACACATAGTCTTTGACAGGCTCAGACTGAAGCTCAGGGTCATATTGAGCCTGCCTAAATGTGTGCGTTGGCTTTCATTCCATAGCTACAATACCAAATAGCAATATTTATTAATCGAACTTAGGTTTATACTTAACGTAATACGAGACAAATTTCACTAAAAATAATACCTATAATGGCGCAGTTGTGACTTGAGTAAAATGATGAAAGTCGAAAATGGCTCTCAGCCTACTAATAAACGGCACAAGTATAAAAAAAACTCGCGCCAGCTTAACTTCACTATCACTCGCGCCTGCCGGGTTAGAACAGCAAAAATGAATTCGGCTTTTAATTATTCCCAAAAAGAGTCTGTTAGGTTATCGATAAACTTACTTTCAGTATGACTAAGTTCTAACAGTTTTAATTGATCAACTGTGGCTACAGACTGGATTTCCTTAAACAGAATACGTTCTTCAAATCGGATATGACTTTCCAATTCTTCTTCTATTAAGCTCAGGCTTTTCAGAATTTCTTCAGTAGATTCAAACAATCGCTTCAACCTACGATGCTCTGCTAATGCTCTTTTTATCAGTTCATGTTCATTACCAAGAATGGGGAAAATAGATTCTTCCTCTATTTCAAAATGTGGAATCAAATGGTTTTCATAAAACCAGTCAACATATTTTTTTATACGTTCGGGATCAACATTCTTTTTTAATCCGATTCTTATTTTCCAGCAAAGCAATAAACCGTGGTGATGCTCACGACTTAAGGGTTTTAGAAATTCATTTCGTTTGATTGTCATTAATTTAATTGCTTTTCTAATTCAATTGCTCTTGGGAATAAAATATTATTTTCTAAATGTATATGCAGATGCAAGTCCTGTTCAAATTCTTTGAGTAGAGCAAATGTTACTCGGAAGGTATTGCAGCCATCTTGTGGTGGTGTATAATTATTACTTAATTCGTCAATTTTTCTAAATCGTTCACCTTCGGTGCTATGCTCGTTCATCATCATTTGAATAGGATTTTGAATGGTCTCAAAATGAGGTGCTTCTAGTTTGGAATTTTCTTGTTTAGCTTTTGAAATTTTCCTTACATAAGTAAACAAAATGAGTTCTTCCTTTTTCATATGCATAGCTAATTCTCCGGCAGTAGCATTGAAATGCTCATTGATTTGGTTCAATTCAGGATGGCGTTCACCGTGAACACGACATATTTTTTCTAAGTAGGGCTTTATTTCCTTCGTTTTTTCTTCCACATAGCGATGATGCTTTTTCTCAATATAATCCGCCAATAAATCAATAGGCCAAGATTTATAGTCACTTGCTTTGTCGGAATAAGAGTGTAATAGTGTATTTAAATCAGCTACCACCAACTCCCCATCAATACCTTTTGCTTTACAGGCATCATTAATAGTTCTGTTACCCTGACAACAAAAGTCTATACCGTATTTTTTAAATACATTTGCAGTGCGGTAGTCTTGTGCTACCAATTCTCCGATGATTTGATTTTCTTTAATATTCATGTTTTTATGATTTTATGATTTGTTGAGTAATGTAATTCCTAAAAAGTTAGAGCAAAATACTTTTACAACCTCCATTCCCACATAGTAAAAATGGAAATCAGAAGATGGATCTATTTTACTTTGGAACTGAAGTTCTGCTTTAGCCTCCGATGCAAGTAATCCCCTTACTGATTGAATGTTGCGCAATAAAAGTGTAATCATAATAATGGTATTGCAGGATTGTTTTTAAAATATTCTATTTTTGAATGAAACATTTCGGCCATTCTTTGGCCTTGCCATTTAGCTCGCGTTGCATTCTCTCCTTCAAACAGTCCATCAACCGTTTTGTAAAATAACTTTAACCATCTTTCAAAATGCTCTGCATCAACAGGTAATTTGGCGTGAGGTAAAAATGGACTTCCGTAATAGGTATGTTCTTCGAGCAAAACAGTTTGCCAAAAGCGATACATTTTTTCCAAATGTTGCGACCAGCGATCTTCAATTTTAGTATTAAAAATACCCGCAAGTAAATTATCTTCACGCACTTTGCTATAGAAACTATCTACCAATAGCTTAATGTCATCTAAAGTTATAATGTCTTTCTTCATTGTCGATTTTATTAAAGGGCAGTTCTAAAAATTAGAAAAAATAACCACTAAGACACTAAGTTCAAAAGCCTCACAGAGAATTCCTTAGTGTTTCTGCGTGTTCTATTGCCTTAGTGGTAATGTTTTTGTTTTGATAATGAATTTTTGGAACTGC
>JAIOQD010000686.1 GCA_021413595.1 Bacteroidota bacterium
TACTATTTTTTGATCCCAGACTTTTTTTATTTCAATCGGATCATATATTAAAAAAAATGATTTAATATCTTCTACGTCAGCATAAATAAGAGTTTGTTCTATGATTATACTATCACTTAAAACGGAAGATGTATCATACGACCAAAAAATGTTTTGTTTCTTAAGTTTTAAGTACAATTCCTTCTTTGTCATTTATTTTAATTAGTATCAAGTATTAGGTATCAAGTATCAAGTATTTAGGAAAGATGGTTGAACGTTCTGATATTTTACCTATATTACCTATTAAACATTACTTTTCCTACTTCGCAATACTCACAGCTCTTGTTTCACGAATCACCGTAATTTTAACCTGTCCAGGATAAGTCATTTCGGTTTGTATGCGCTGTGAAATATCAAAAGAAAGCACTTCCGCTTCTTTATCCGTTACTTTATCGCAAGATACTAATACACGTAGTTCTCTACCAGCTTGAATAGCATACGTTTTTTCAACACCAGGGTAGGAGAGGGCTAATGCTTCCAGATCCTTCAAACGCTTGATGTATTGTTCCACAACTTCACGTCTAGCACCAGGGCGAGCACCCGAAATAGCATCACAAACCTGAACGATAGGTGAAATTAAGGTTGTCATTTCAATTTCATCGTGGTGAGCACCAATAGCGTTACAAACTTCCGGTTTTTCCTTATATTTTTCAGCCAATTGCATACCTAAAATAGCGTGAGGAATCTCTGGAGAATCATCGGGTACTTTCCCGATATCATGTAACAAACCAGCACGTTTTGCAAGTTTCACATTTAAGCCTAACTCAGCAGCCATGATAGCACAAAGGTTGGCTACTTCACGTGAATGTTGCAATAAATTCTGACCGTAAGACGAACGGTATTTCATACGGCCAACCATCCGTATTAGTTCAGGATGTAAACCATGAATACCTAAATCAATAGTAGTACGTTTACCTGTTTCTATAATTTCTTCTTCAATTTGTTTCTTCACCTTTTCAACGATCTCTTCAATACGGGCAGGGTGAATTCTCCCGTCAGTAACTAATTGATGCAAAGCTAAACGGGCAATTTCTCTGCGGATAGGATCGAAACCAGATAAAATAACCGCTCCCGGAGTATCATCCACAATGATCTCAATTCCTGTTGCAGCTTCAAGGGCACGGATATTACGTCCTTCACGGCCAATGATACGCCCTTTAATTTCGTCATTTTCGATATTAAAAACAGAAACTGAATTATCGATAGCATGCTCAGTAGCAACACGTTGGATAGTTTGAATCACTACCTTTTTAGCTTCCTGATTGGCAGAAATTTTAGCTTCTTCCACAATATCTTTAATATGAGCCATTGCAGCAGTTTTAGCTTCTGCTTTCAAGGATTCAATTAATTGAGCCTTAGCATCTTCTGCTTTCATACCACTAAGAACTTCGAGTTGTTCCACTTGTCTGCGGTGAAATTTATCAACTTCCGCTTGTTTTGCATTAACCAGTTCTAATTGATGCGTTAGATTCTTTTTAACAGCCTCTAATTCAGCATCTTTACGCTGTGTTTGTTCTTGTTTTTGTGAAAGTGATTGTTCTTTTTGTTTGATACGTGTTTCAGCCTGAAGAACGTGTTGGTTTTTTTCATTGATCACCTTTTCGTGTTCGGCTTTAAGCTGTAAAAATTTTTCTTTAGCTTGTAAAATTTTGTCCGTTTTAATCACTTCGGCTTTGGCTTCTGCATCTTTAACAATGTTTGTCGCTTTTTCTTCGTTCGATTTTTTAATAACCAAAAATGCGATTATTGTCCCTAAAACCAGTCCAATTAGGGCTACTGTAATACTCATTAAGTCCATATTTATATATAATTAAATGTTGATAAAAAAATCCTTCATTTGCTCTTTTCAAGAGCCAAAAGTAGAATTTTGGGGGTACTTATGAACCGGTACGGAGAAATTGTTGTTTACAGGCTATTGTTAACAATTCTGTAAATTTAAGAGACTTTGCTTTCTTTTTGAAGGTAATCAGAAACAAATAAATCAAGCTGGCGGATGAGTTCTTGTTCCAGCTCGGGGGCTTTTTTAGGAGTTTTTTGTTGAGTTGTCAACAAATTAAGTGCGCACATGGCTAATAGATCCTGCTTGTCGCGTACTGAATAATTTTGCTCAAATTCCTTTATCTTATCATTGATTGTTTTAGCCATTTGTAACACACTTTCTTCTTCT
>JAIOQD010000647.1 GCA_021413595.1 Bacteroidota bacterium
CATCTATATACAATGTGCTGCCTACCCTTGCTATCGATTTTTTAGAACTGGGTGAAAAACCGATAATATGGGTATCGGGCATTTCTGTGGATTGATAAATAAGATCGGCCTGGAATAAAGTATATATTATTGTTGAATCAATTATAATGTCAACACGGGCAATAGTATCAGTAGCTGCTCCATTCCATTTTTGCAAAATAATAGTTACGGCTGCAAGGTCCGTACCAACAGGAATGTATTTAGCCCAAAACTCCAACTTTTCGGGTCGCCCGACATACGGAATTCCAAGTTTCAACGAAGGAGGAGAAACATTGACTTTTCCTGTAAAAATATAACCAATAGTATCATTAATTACTCCCGGAACAGGATTATTGTTGAGAAATATCGTTTTCAATTTCAATGCGGAGTTTCCTGAATGCTTATCCACTCCAGTTGCTTTAAAAGCAGAAAGAGGATTAGAAAACATTGATAGAAAATTCAAAGTTTGCCAATTCTCAGGAGTTTGATAATTATATTCAGAAATCCAATTTTCAAAACCACCGTTGGGTTGAGAAACAGCATTTAGAATTAATAAAGTCAAAAACACGAAGGTGATCATTGTTTTTTTCATGTGCTGCATTTTTTCTTTTATTAACAAAAAATTAGTTGTTTTTTATATTTTTCAAAAAAAAGTTGAAAACAAGAATCAAATTAAAATGAATTAGGTAATAGCTTATAATTATTTTTAATTTGGACGCAGGCTAATTGGGCGAACGTTATACTGAGTGAGCCTGTATTGAGCTTTTGACGATTAAAGTATGTGGGCTAACCTAGGCATACCCTTCAACAAGCTCTGGGTGACATCACACATTATAATATAAAGCACCAGTGTTCATATTATTTATTATTGCCTAATTCAATAAATTAATTTTTAAACAATTTTAAATTTTTATTTAACAACACTAAATTTTCCCTGAACGACTATTTTTTCTTTTTTGTCAAGTATTTCATAGAAATAGATCCCTTCTGCGAAAGAATCGGTATTTATACTTGTTTTGTAATTCTGAATTTTAAACCATCCAATGATTTTACCTGTAACATCAATTACCCTGATATTTTCGGCTTCTTCAATTTCTGTAACAATAGTTGTATTGTCCTTAGCCGGATTGGGGAATACATGAACTTTGTCAGAATATGAAGTTTGTTCATCAATTCCCACCCATCCCCTAAAAATCACATCGTCAATAAACAATGTACTTCCAACTCGCGCTGTGGTAGAATCTTTGCTGGAATAAAAAACAATAATGGCTGAATCAGGTTGTTGAATTGAAGAATAGTTAATGTTGAGTTCAAACATTTGATACGTTGGAGTTGTTGGAACTGTTAATAAGCCCATCCCAATGGTATCATATATTAAACCATTCCATTTTCGTAAAAAAACGCCAACTAAACCACTGTCGTTACCTACAGGAGAATATTTAGAATAGAACTCGAGTTTTTCGGGGCGTCCCGTATAAGGAAAACCTGCTTTAAATGAAGTGGGGCTAAGTTCTATTTTACCTTTAAACGCACAGCCAAAAGTATCGGGAATATTACCCGGCATAGGATTATTATTAACAAAAACCGACTCTAACATCAAGGCATAATTCCCTGAGTATTTATCAAGACCTATTGCTTTATAGGCAGAGAGAGGATTAGGAGGTCCTAAAATCGACAGAAAATTAAACGTTTGCCAATCATCCGGGTTTTCATAAGTGTACTCTGATGTCCAATATTCAAAGCCACCATTGGGCTGAGCTATGGCGTTTAAAATTGAAAAAATTAAAATCACGAATGTAGCGACCCTTTTCATACTTTTTATGTCTTGATGGTTAAAACCTATTTCGTTTTTTTTACTCTGTCTTCCAAAATAAAAATTTCAATACAGAAAAGTAAAAAAAATATGTAGTTAAATAATTTCTAAAAATTATTTAACTAGATTAAATTTCCCATTAGTCAGGACCTTTTCGTTTTTGTCAATTATTTCATAGAAATAGATACCCTCTGTAAATAAACCCGTATTAATGATTGTATTGTAATTCTGAATTTTAAACAAACCCACACTCTTACCCGCCACATCAATTACTCTAATTTTTTCGGCTGTTTTAATTTCTGTAACGATAGTTAAACTCTCCCTTGCCGGATTAGGAAATGTTTTCACTTTGTTAGAAAATTGATTTTTTTCATCTATTCCAACCCATCCGGTAAATTCTATATCATCTACATATAATGTGCTACCAATCATCCCTTTACCTTTATATTTACTCGCACCGAAAACGATAGATGCTGTATCAGAAATTGAAGTTGAATAATAATTAAGATCAATCAGAAATTTTGTATATTCTGTTGTTGGAGGAATTGTAATTCTACCAATGGCAATAGTATCGCGGGTAATTCCGTTGTTTTTCAGCAAAACAACTAAAGTTTCAGCGCTATCGTCTGCAATTGGAGCAGATTTAGCCCAAAACACCAGCTTTTCGGGGCGCCCTGCATAAGGAAAACCAAAAACATAGGAAAAAGGAGAAAGTATTATACTTCCCGTAAAAATGCCACCCGCAGTATCTCCAATTAAATCCGGAGCTGGATTATTAACTACACCAATCGTGGTTACTTTCATTGCATAATTTCCAGAATGTTTATCTATACCTATAACTTTAAAAACAGAAAGAGGATTAGGAGGAACCGTCAGTGACAGGAAATTAAGTGTTGCCCAACCATCAGGATTTTCATAAGTAGCTTGTTGAGTCCAGTTTTCAAACCCTCCATTTGGCTGAGCTATGGAATTAAAAACTCCTAAAACTAAAATTGTAAATATGAGTACTATTTTTTTCATTTTAATTAAATAATGATTTTAAAAATATTGGAATAAGCGCAGCAAACTAATTCAAAAGCAATAAAATTGAATGATGAGAAAACAGGAATAATTCAGATTATTTGTTTTAGCAATACGAATTTGCTGCGATTAAGTTCGTTTTTAATATGTAATAATTTATCAATTTATTTACCTGAGTATATTAAACTTTCCTTTAGTGAGCGTTTTATCGTTTTTATCACATATATCATAAAAATAAATTCCGGGAGGAAACGGGGTTGTGTTTATCAATACTTTATGGTTTTGAATTTTATAAACACCTATTAACTTCCCTAATGCATCCATTATTTTTACATCACTTGCATCATCGATCTCAGCAATGATATTCAACTCATCTTTTGCAGGATTTGGAAATGCTTTTACTTTGTCGGCATAAAGATCATGTTGCTCAATTCCTACCCAGCCGGTTAATGCAACATCATCTACATATATTGTACTGCCAACCCTTGCATTATCACCATCTTCGCTTGACCCGAAAATAATTGAGGCTGAGTCGGGTAGCTCAGTTGAATAGTATGTAAGATTAACCTTAAACAATGTATATGCAATGGTGGTGGAAATTTGGCTTTCACCCATAGCAATAGTGTCGTTCCCTGTACCATTCCATTTTCGCAAAACAATGCGTGCGCCACCCGTATCATTGCCAACAGGTAAATATTTGGCCCAAAACTCCAGTTTTTCAGGCCGTCCTATATAAGGGAAACCATATTTATAGGAAGGGGGAGAAAGAATTATTCTGCCCGTAAAAACGAGACCAACAGTGTCATCAATCCCTCCAGGAGCAGGATTGTTATTAACAAAAATGGTTTTTATTTTCAGAGCATAATTTCCAGAGTGCTTATCCACTCCCGTTGCTTTAAAAGCAGAAATAGGATTAGGAGGTGAAAAAGCGCCAAGAAAATTGAGGGTTTGCCAACCGTCAGGGGACTGAATATTAAATATAGTGGTCCAGTTTTCGAAACCACTGTTGGGTTGAGCCTTACAACATAAAATTGTGAAAGCCAGAATTCCGAATATGATTATTGACCTTTTCATTTTGTTTTTAAATCCTGCATTTTAGTTTTATTGAATAAACTTAATTTCAGTAATCTAAGGTAGTGTTTTTTTACTTGATAATATTAAATTTACCCTCACTAAGCATTCTGTTTTTATTGTCTTGTATTTTGAATATATAAATACCATCCGCAAATACACCGGTATTTATATTCACTTCGCAATTCTGAATCTTATAAGTACCCATTATTTTTCCTGATGCATCAACTATTTGTATTTTATCTGCAGCTTCCATGGAAGCATGAATGTTCACATTATCCTTTGCCGGATTTGGAAATATTTTTACTCCCTCTGTTTTTTTATCATATTGGTTAATACCAACCCAACCGGTAAATATCACATCATCCACATATACTGTACTGTTTAATCGTGCCACTAATGCTGTTTTACTAGCTGCAAAACCAATAACGGCAGAATCGGGCAGTTCATTTGAATAGTAAACAAGATTGGCAGCAAAGGGGGCATATCCGGTGGTAGCATTTATATTTACTCCACCTATCGCTATCGTATCGTTTCCCATTCCATTCCATTTTTTCAATACCACAATCGCCCCTGCGGTATCGTCTCCAACGGGGGTATATTTAGCCCAGAATTCCAATTTTTCGGGGCGACCTGTGTATGGAAATCCGTATCTATATGCAAAAGGTGAAATTGTTACTTTACCTGTATAAGCAGCACCAGCGCTATCTCCGATTTCGGATGGCAATGGATTATTTTCAAAATATACTGTCTTTAGTTTTAATGCATAATTACCGGAATGTTTGTCTATGCCTGATACTCTAAAAGCAGAAAGTGGATTAGGAACGTTGAGCGAAACAAAATTAAGAGTTTGCCAATAATCGGGTTCCAGAATATTGTAAACAGTACTCCAGTTTTCAAAACCACCATTGGGTTGGGCTTTTACACTATATATGGGGGCAAAAACCAAGATTAGGGATATGAATGCCAATTTTTTCATATATCGTTTTTTTAACAAGATTTATATTTGCTTTATAGCCCGATACCCATCGAAATGTAAAATTATTCAAAGCACAAACAAGTATCTTTCTATTGACCATATACCCATAAGTTACTAAGGGCACCATTTGCATTATTTCCTATTCCAATATAACCATTATTCCCAATTGCAAAACCAATACCATAACCACGGGCTTCGCCACCAAAATCAGATTTTTGAAGCCATGAATTCAAAACTGGATCGAATTCAAAAAAATCTTTATAACTAAGGTTTCCATCGTATCCTGTACCGATATAACCCTTATTCCCAATTGAAAAAGCGGCTGAGCCATAGCGTGGTGCCCCCGGGAAAGAAGCTTTTTGACTCCATTTTCCATTTGGATTATTGTTCACATCAAATCCATTGCTTGTATCTGTAGGATCATATTCCCAAAAATCATTGTAATTGGTACTTCCATCAGTGCCAAGTCCCAAATATCCTTTATTTCCAATCGAAAAACCAACTCCAACATTACGCGGTACCACAGCAGCTTTTGCAGTCCATGTGTTTAGATCAGGATCAAACTCTAAAAAATCGGTACGGGTAGAAAAAAAATCATCACTTCCTGATCCAATATATCCTTTATTTCCTATTGAAAAGCAGAAAGCAAATCCACGAGGAATATCACCACAATCAGCCTTTTGTAACCACAGGTTTGAGCTTGGATCGTATTCCCAAAAATCCTTAAGATATGCGGTTCCTATATACCCGGTTCCTATATACCCCTTGTTACCTATTGAAAAGCCC
>JAIOQD010000648.1 GCA_021413595.1 Bacteroidota bacterium
AAATCATTGTCTTGATGATAATGCTTGTCGTTTAGTTCAATCTTAGTTCGTTTCAATGAATCAAATCCAATAGAGAAAGAACTTTTTCCAAATCCGTTGGGAGCAACTAGTAAATTGGGTTTGTTAGGTACTAAATCTAAATTGAAAGTGTGGTTCCCAATTCCCTTGATGTTTGTGATTTCGATGCTTCTTATTTTCAACAGAATATTATTTATTAAACGATTTTTAAATTAAAATGACGACACGATTAGATTGCAAATACTCTTTCTTTAAGTTTAAGAAATAAATTTATTGAACTCGGTATTTGAAATATACCCAAATTTCTTTCCTAGATGTCCGATAAAATTTATTGCAAAGGGAGATAGGTGCGTATAAGTATCAGATTCTTGTTTAATAATTCTAAGTTCATAATCATAGTCTGAAATTCTTGATATGGCAGCTAAGTCGCCAGCCTTTGCTATTTTAGTATATCTCAGTTTCCCTGTCCCAAGCCTAAAGTCTAAATTGTTTTCTGCTTCAAAGGTTACTCTACATTCTTTATCAATTAAATTAAGATCCACGTAATTCATATTAATTACTGCTGAATAAGTAGCTTTCTGACCTCTGTCATTTCTGATTGTTAACGCAGGAAAAAAATCATAAGAGTCTTTACTTAGCCAGAAGTATTGAGATCCTAAACCTGACTTTTCACCAGGATTAGCTTGAATTCTCGCAGTGTCAGCCGCTCCCAAAGTTATTAGCATTGTTACTTCTTGCTCATCTTCAAGCTTCACTGTTCCGCTAACTTCATCATATAGTAATTTCCAAGATGGATGTTTTCTGTCTTTTAATTGAGGTTCATAGATGTCCCAATTTTGTTTTAAAAAACTTTGAGCAACATCTTCCCAAGAAAATCCCATTTCTTGAACATGCTTACTTTGAAGATACAAAGAGGCCTCAATGTTTTGTGACATTCCTGGGCCCGTAAAATTTCCAGATGAAATAACAAGGGATTCTCCTTTCTCTGAACTATAGCCATATAATTTAGCATGTAAAAGTCTTTTCCTATTGATTATATAAACCTTACAGCCAACTTCTAATAATTGTTCTACCACTTGTTGACTTGAAAGCCTTTGAGATGTGCTACCACCTAAGAACGCAACACACGAACCACCATTGTCAATGTGATGTTTGAATGTTTCATAAAACCGCACACCTCCATTATAATTTGAAAATCCTGAGATAATATAAAAGGTTCCTTCTCCAGCATTTTGTTCTCTTACCCATGCTTGTTCAAGCATATGTAAGAGCCCTTTTGATTTTGGGTCTGTATTGTATACGTTTGGATGAATTGTGAACTGCATGTTTTATTTTTTAAATACGATTAAAGATTCTTGTTGGACAGCATTTAAAGAATTAAGTCCGTATCTCTGATATGCTTCTAGAGGAAGTATTTCATGAATTTTAAATCCAACTTCTTTTCCAATAAAGGATAATAATTTAGGTGTGTCAATATCAGTTCTACTACCGCCAATTGTTGTATGGTTATGTCCAACAATTAAGCAGAAATATTTTTCTTCCTTAAGTAATCTATGTACTTCTTCAAACGCTAACTTCATGTCATAAAAATATCTATACAAAAGAGAGGGTAGCGCAATTTTTCTAAACCCTTCGCTTGGCTTTAATTTTGAATTCAATTGCATACAAAATGAATGAATTTCCTTTGGTAATGAATGTTTGTTTTCTAAAAAAAATTGTTGCCAATTAAGCTGTTCAGATTTCATTTTAAATTCTCGGCTACCTATTAGGTCGCTTTCTAATGGTCTAATTTCTTTTGCAGAAATGAGATTGAGCCAAACTAAACTTAGCCTTTGTGTGTCAATGTATGGCAATGCTGTCGCGTAAGGAGGGCTTGTGATTGCAAAATCAAAACTGTTCTCTTTTTTGAAAGCTGTATCCTGTTGTGATAATTTAATATCAATGTGATGTGCTTTATTATTTGACTTTAAAGGTTTAAAAGCAGTATGGAACTCTTTAATGTTTTGAGCAAAAGCATCAATTGAATCCGATACTTGGTCTAATATTTTTGTGGTTGGTAACGGTGTGGTTCTTCTGCGTATTCTTAAATCAAGAGGCTCTTGAAAAGAATATTCTCTTAATGTGTTACTAATAATGACCAAAAAAAGATTTTTTATTGATTCCTCTAATTCATTTGCAGACAACCTTAAAGCTTCAATTTCAACCAATGTAGCTTCAGGAAACCAGCTTTTTAAATATTGAATTCGCGGATCTTCGTCATTAAGTTTTAGTTTTAATTTTATTGCTGAATATCTTTTAAAAAATTGTCCTTTACTCTGAACGACTTCATTAAATGATAAATTTAATGCTCCAATTTTCGTGTTTGCAATAAAAACTGCCAATGGGTTTATATCAGTTCCTTTAGCCGTAATATTATCATGGGCCGCTTCAACGAGGGTCGTACCACTTCCGCAAAATGGGTCAAGAACTTTATCTCCCTTATGAATATTGTAAATGTTAAATAGAGATCTTACTACTTGTGGATTGAATTTTCCTTTATATTCATGCAGACCATGTACAGAATATCTTGTGTTTTGTCTTTTGTGTCTTGGGATAGTTCCGCTTCCATTTTCACAATGAAATTGTAAAGTTTGAACAATATTTTGATCTATTTCTGCATGTGAGAAATAAACGAGTTTTTTTATTGCCTCTGAATTTTTTGAACCAGAAATTATAAGTTTTCCATTGAGTTCTTTTATATCATTTGGTTTTAAAAGAGTTTCTATTTCTCTTAAAGCAAATCTTTTCTCATATGGAAAAAATTTGTAGTTGTGCCAAAATAAATCTATTTCTTGTGTCTTCATATTTTTTTATTTTTGAAGTATTACAATGAATTCTTCTTTAATTCGGGCGTGAGAAAGGTTGAAAGATTTTCTACTTGATTTTATTGTTCTTTCAATCGTAGTTATATGTTTTAAACCTTTTTTTTCTCCAATCTCAGCAATTATATTTTCATTTTCAATTATTCTTCCGTGAATTTTTGATCTGCCTATTACAAAGCAAATAAAAGCCTCGTTGGCACAACCTGCACTGAGAAAAGTAAATAGACTGTCCATTTGGTCCATGAAATCAAATTCAGTTTGGTGATTTTTTTTAAAATAATGTGCTCTAGCCCCAATTTCTTGTTCTTTTACATTTATAGGGTCATAGCCTAACCACCACATTCTATATTTATGATAAAGCCAATATTCATAAGCATTGGGGTAGGGTGGAGACGTAATTACAAGTCCTATTTTTTGCGGCAAATCCGTTTTTTTAAGAAGCAACGAGTTTTTGTTAAGAACAGAGGAAGCTGTCGAGTATAAAAATGAGTCTTTTGCTTTTTGCAATTTTTGAGCAACTTGTAAAAATAAAGCAAACACATCTTTCTTGCCCCAAGTGTTTTCTATAGCGGCATACCGAGTATCACTATCTTGATTCGAAACTTTTACAATTATACTTGAAACGCAAAATTTTAAAGCGTCAGAAACACTTCCTTCTGATACTGAGTTAATGTTTTTTAAAAGAATTGCAAGTCCTACCTGAATATCTTTTTTGAACCAGTGGTCTAGATTTGGAATATTCGGAATAGAAATATTTCCTCTATATGAATTACACTTTTCAAATATCTTTTCAGCGGTAGATAGAAAATTAACAGGGAGAGGTTGGGTTTTAACTCTTGAAAGTAAGCAAGCAATTGGATTAAGGTCAACTCCTAATGAATTTATTCCCGCTTTTTGAGCTTCAATTAATGTAACGCCACTACCACAAAAGGGATCGAGAATTAATGTGTTTTTAGGTATTGGCAAAATATTTATTAAAGTACGTGGTATGTCTGAAATAAATTTTGCTGGGTATGGATGCAATGAATGAATCGTTTCCGATTTGGAGCCAGCGAAATCCCAATCTAAATCATTAAGCAACTCTTTTGTGTTTGTTTCTGTAAGGATCATACTTGCTCAGGAGTTCTTTTTGATTTTAAATACTTTATTTTTTCTTCAGCTACTATCAAAATTCGTTCATGGTCTTTTTCAGTCATCAATTCATATGCAACTCTATCACTAAGCCACGCCACTAAAAGTTCTCCTTTATCTATTTTGTAGAATTTAGCGAACTTTAGTACTTGTTCTTTTGTTGGTTTTCGTTCCGTTCTTTCAAATTTGCTGATTATGGCTTGATCAATATCAAGTTCAGCAGCAACTTGCCGAAGGAAAAGACCTTTTCCCTCTCGAGCAGTTCTTATGATGTCTCCAAATGTTTCCATTAGACAATATTAGTTTTGACAAATTTCGTCAAATCTAATGATAAAATTTGAAACAAATAGGGTGCGTGGAAAAATTTTAGCTCTTTTGGTTGCGAAGCGATTGCCCGTGTGGAGGGGCAACCAAATGTGCTAAAATGTGCGGTAGGTATGTCCGTCTTTTAGCATTGGTGGTAACATTTCGCTAAACGCGATCCATAGCGGTTATTTCTTGTTTTGGGTCTGCTATCGACTAAGGTTATTTACAAATTAAAACAACCTTTATCAATTATGTTTTTTTTGACTAAAAAGCCCCGATTAAAACAAATAATCAGGGCTTTTTAAGTTTAACTTTATTCTGTTTTTCTCTAACTCCCACAAGCCTCACAAGCATCCGGGTTATCTAAGGAACAAGTCAATTGAGCAGCAATCTCAGCAGCTTTTTGTGCTTCCGCCTCTAATAGTGCCTGGCGCTCATTACTTATTTGTTGTTGGCGTTCCTGTATCAATACATCCTCGTTACCTAATACTTCGGTAGCAGGTGTTGTTGTTGCAACTACAGGAGTAACGGTTAATGGTTTTTCGTTAGCAGCAGAAGCATCAGCAGTAAATTTAATTGCATCAGCAGCAGCTTTAGTACGTAAGTAGTACATGCCGGTTTTTAATCCTGCTTTCCAACCATAAAAATGCATCGATGAAAGCTTCGCAAAATTGGCATCCTGTACAAACAGGTTCAATGATTGCGATTGACAGATATAGGCTCCACGGTCAGCAGCCATATTGATGATTACCTTTTGAGAAATTTCCCAAACAGTTTTGTATAATGCTTTAATGTTAGCAGGTATTACGTCAATGTTTTGTACAGAACCATTGGCAATAATAATTTTATTTTTCAAGCTATCATTCCAAATACCTAATTTAACAAGGTCTTTCAACAAGTGTTTGTTCACAATCACAAACTCACCCGACAATACACGTCTCGAATAAATATTGGAAGTATATGGTTCAAAACATTCGTTATTTCCTAAGATCTGTGATGTACTTGCAGTTGGCATTGGTGCTAATAACAAGGAATTGCGGATCCCGAATTTTTTTACTTCCTCTTTTAATACATCCCACTCCCAACGTGCCGAAGGTGTAACATTCCACATATCATATTGGAATACACCTTTCGAAACAGGTGATCCTTCGTATGTTTCATAAGTGCCTTCTACTTTCGCAAGGTCTTTTGATGCTGTCATTGCAGCATAATAGATCGTCTCGTGAATTTCTTTATTTAATAATATTGCTTCCGGAGAATCGAAAGGGAAACGCATTAAAATAAATGCATCAGCCAAACCTTGTACACCAATACCAATAGGACGGTGACGTAAATTAGATTTTTTTGCTTCAGCTACAGGATAGTAATTACGATCAATTACTTTATTTAAGTTTTTAGTGATCACATACGTGATATCAAATAACTTTTGGTGATCAAATTTTCCACCTTCAACAAAACGTGGAAGAGCGATAGAAGCTAAGTTACATACAGCAATCTCATCAGGTGCAGTGTACTCTAAAATTTCGGTACAAAGGTTGGAAGATTTGATGGTACCCAAATTTTGTTGGTTACTCTTTGCATTACAAGCATCTTTGTAAAGCATATATGGATTACCTGTTTCAATTTGTGAATCGATAATAGCTGTCCATAGTTCACGTGCTTTAATTACTTTGCGTGCACGACCTTCTTTTTCGTATTTGGTATATAATTTTTCGAATGCCTCACCCCAGCAGTCAGCTAATCCAGGTGCTTCGTTAGGGCAGAACAATGACCATTCGCCATTGGCTTCTACACGTTTCATGAATAAATCGGGAGTCCACATTGCAGTGAAAAGGTCACGTGCACGGGCTTCCTCCTTACCTGTGTTTTTACGGATATCTAAAAATTCATAGATATCAGCATGCCAAGGTTCTAAATAAATAGCGAATGAACCTTTGCGTTTTCCACCGCCCTGATCAACATAACGTGCAGTATCATTAAACACACGTAACATCGGGATGATACCATTTGAAGTACCATTGGTACCACGTATGTAAGAACCTGTAGCACGTATGTTGTGAATGCTTAATCCGATACCACCTGCACTTTGTGAAATTTTTGCACAGTTTTTCAATGTATCATAAATACCATCAATGCTATCATCTTTCATCGTTAACAAAAAGCATGACGACATTTGTGGTTTTGGAGTTCCTGCATTAAACAATGTTGGTGTAGCATGTGTGAACCAACGTTCACTCATCAGGTTATATGTTTCAATAACCGATGCAATATCATCTTTGTGAATACCTACAGCCACACGCATGATCATGTGTTGCGGACGTTCAGCCACCATACCGTTTACTTTTAATAGGTAAGAGCGCTCCAGAGTTTTAAATCCGAAATAATCATAACCGAAATCACGATCATAAATGATAGTGGAATCTAATTCCTGTGCATTTTTTTGGATGATCTCATGAACATCATCAGCGATCAAAGGTGCCTTTTTGCTTGTCTTTGGATCGATGTATGAATAAAGCGCTTCCATTGTTTTTGAAAACGATTTATTAGTGTTTTTATGTAAGTTAGAAACAGCTATGCGTGATGCCAAAAGCGCATAGTCAGGGTGTTTGGTAGTAAGTGCTGCAGCTGTTTCAGCTGCTAAGTTGTCCAATTCACTGGTACTCACACCTTCGTAAATACCTTCAATCACTTTCATCGCAACACTGATAGCTGTTACGTGAGTAGCATCTAATCCGTAGCAAAGTTTTTGGATACGTGCTGTGATCTTGTCAAATTTTACCGATTCCCGGTTCCCGTCTCTTTTTATTACGTACATATATCGAAATTATAAATTATGAATATTTGTTGTTTGTTTTACGGTTACGGATAAACGAATGGTTAACCAATTTACGAAACTGTGTGTTTAAAAATTGGAAGCCTAATTTCGTAAATTCGTAACCATTCGTTTATTAGTAACCTTAAAAGTCTTCATCCAGTTTGAAAACATTGTCTTCTTTTTTACCCATTACGCCTGATTTTTGATATTCCGCAACACGTTTTTCAAAGAAATTAGTTTTGCCTTGCAAGGAGATCAGCTCCATAAAATCGAATGGATTGGTTGCATTGTATGTTTTAGGGCATCCTAAAGCAACTAATAACCTGTCGGCAACAAATTCAATGTATTGGCACATCATATCAGCATTCATACCTATCAAACGAACAGGAAGTGCATCTGATACAAATTCTTTTTCAATTTCAACGGCATTGGTAATGATAGCGGTTACATTTTCCTGTGGCAATGGGTTTTCCAGTTGTGAATAAAGCAAACATGCAAAATCGCAATGTAAACCCTCGTCACGGGAAATAAGTTCGTTCGAGAAAGTAAGACCCGGCATTAATCCACGTTTTTTCAACCAAAAGATAGAACAGAAACTTCCTGAAAAGAATATTCCTTCCACTGCAGCGAAAGCAATTAACCGTTCAGCGAAGGTTCCGTTTCCTATCCATTTAATAGCCCAATCGGCTTTCTTCCCAACACATGGCAGTGTATCTATAGAATGAAAAAGTCTATCTTTTTCTTTAGGGTCTTTAATATAGCTATCTATTAATAAGGAATAGGTCTCAGAATGGATATTTTCCATCATGATCTGAAAACCGTAAAAACAACGAGCTTCCGGATATTGAACTTCATTCATAAAGTTAACGGCCAGGTTTTCATTTACTATACCATCACTTGCAGCAAAAAAAGCAAGCACGTGTTTAATAAAATGTTTTTCATCGTCATTTAATTTATTTTCCCAATCCTGAAGATCGGGATTCAAATCAATTTCTTCTGCAGTCCAAAAACTGGCCTCTGCTTTTTTATACATTTCCCATATATCCTGATGTTTTATAGGGAAAAGTACAAATCTGTCTTTATTCTCTTTTAATATCGGTTCAGCTGTCATTTATATCCTTTTCTAAATTACTTTTTTTATTAACTACCTAGTTTTCAATACCTTACTTGTTGTTTTTTTTTAAAAACAAAGGGTTGAATCTCCCTGAAAGCCTATTGCTTTCTTTTTGAGCGTTTTAAGTAAATAATTGGTTATTGAATTAAGGTGTACAAATCTTGTCAAAAAAAAACAGCTAGTCAAGGGGATTGAATTAACATTTAGGCGAAGTTATAAACACGCAGAATTAACAGATGAATGTTGATAAATCACTAACGTATTTAAAAACACGACATTAACTCTATTGGAAAAAAAATTGAAAATTAAGTGTAAAAAAATTTGGAGCTAATAAGGAAATATCCGTATTAGATATACAGGTGTTTTGAGAGGGTATGCTTAGGTGCTCCTTTAAAATTAAAGCTTTTGGGGCTATGCCTTTTTTATTTTATCAGCAAATTCTAATTGTTTGTACCAATCTTCACCGTATTTACGTATAAGTGGTTCGCGCAAAAATTTATAAACCGGTACATCCAGCTTGGCTCCGCATTCACATGCCGGTTTGCAAACATTCCAGCTGTGGAAGTTTACAGCATCATAATCCTTGTATTTAGTGATGCGTACAGGGTATAAATGGCAGGAAATAGGTTTTTTCCAGGTTATATCACCTGCATAATAGGCTTTTTCAATGGCACATTTGGCAATATCATTTTCAAAATAGGTGAAAGCGCAGTGTTTTCCTTTCACTAATGGAGTAGTATAATCTCCATCCTCATCGATCACAAAAACACCTTGTTTTTCAATCGATTTAAGTCCATCTTTAGGCAGGTAGGGCTTTACCTTATCCAGCAGGTCTTCCATTATCGAGATCTCTTCCAGTTCTAGTGGGGCACCTGAATCACCGGCTACACAACATTCTCCTTTACATGCGTTCAAATCACACACGAATTTTTTTTCAAGCAAATGCTCCGAAACTATTGTATTATCTATTGCTATCATGTGATTTTATTTCGGGTTAAGAAGTAATATGTTTTGGGCGTTCCCCTTCTTAAAGAAGAAGGGTCGGGCTTTGCGCTTCAATCTTTTCTAAACAGAAAAGGATTTCCGCTGCAATCCCTAACGCAGCATCCAATTACGAAGGTAACTAAATTATTTCAACGGAATTTTAAAACATTTATGGGTGTATAACAATTTCCCGTTGATTTAATATTTATACTAAATATAGGCAGCAACCCAAAAACGCCTTCACACTTTCTCGACAAAAGCTCGAAATGAACCACCGCGTGCTTTCATTTCGAGATGTCGAGAAAGTGTGAGAGCCTTGCTTGCGATTGTTTGCGTGAGGGATTGCAGCGTAAATCCTTCATCGGTTTTTCATCGATGAAGATAGGAACCCTTCGACTTCGCTCAGGATGAATTCCAAGCCCGACCCCAAAGGGCACGCCCAATAACCCCGAAAAAAATGTTTAATTTTCAAAAAAGCACATTAGCATATTTGGAGCTAGCGAGCTCTTTAGTGTAGATTGTTTGCGTGAGGGATTGCAATGAAAATCCTTCATCGATTTTTCATCGATAATGACCGGAGCCCTTCGACTTCGCTCAGGATGAATTCCAAGCCCGACCC
>JAIOQD010000015.1 GCA_021413595.1 Bacteroidota bacterium
TCAATCCCTTTTCATCACTGATTAATAATGCCGGCAATACTTTATCAATTAATTCTTTCCCGAAATCTTCTGAAGCATTGCGTGGTAATTCGCAAGGTAAATTATCCACAGCCATTACTGTTATTGTATCATTGCTAAACGCTTCACCGATAGATTCCGTTACCGGATTGTAACCATAAAATTTATCTTCTATGGTAGTTGACCTCACCGTAGAAGGGATAGAACCATTGATATCGCATGTTACATCTGCAATCACACTGATACGGAAATCAGGGGAGCGCATATCTTTTTTTGAAAACAGGATGGGGGCTCTTGGATCCCAAAACGAACAATGGATAAGCAGATCGCAATCTTTTGTGTATTTACCAAATGTTGAGCGGAATTTTTCGGGGTGCTTATAAAAACTATCAGTATTCCATGGTGAGCCATCTATGGCTTCATTATAATTGGGCGAATGTAACTGAACATAGGTAGGTTCACGAAATGAATAATGTGTAAATTCATAAGATGTAATTCTCCGGATATCCAAAACACCAAGTAATTCAACCGCACCATTTGCAACACGGCCATTTCCTGTAACTATAATTTTGATATTAGTTAAGTTGGCTTTTTTTAATTCTTCTTTTAATTCTTTTTTATCGTAACACAGGTGGGCAGGTTTTAAATCAAACAGCTTATATTTTTTTCCATACGCTAAAATACCATTGTAAGCTCCCACAATACCTGCGTAATAACCAAAACCAATGATCCTGTTAAAGTCAGCATCTGTAAGGCATTCATAATCAATTAACTGAATATTTTTTTGCAGTATAGTTTGTAAAAGCTCCTTATTGTGAGGTTGTTTTTTGATTGTATGCGAAAAAAATAAATATTTTTTATTTGCGATCAGATTTTGTTTAGGCACTTCTTTAATGCCCATTAAAATATCACAATCGCTAATGTCTTCTGCCATTTTTATTCCTTTGGAACTATACTCTTCATTTGTATAAGAGCGCCAATCACTGGGTTGGACTACCATCTCTGTATTTGGAAAATTATTCTGAACAATTAAACATTGCTCCGGGGTAAAGGCAACACGTTTGTCGTGCGGCTTTTTATCTTCTCTTAAAACACCTATTTTCATATTGCCTTGTTTTTTATAATTATACTACGAATTCCGAATAATTGTTGGTATTCGTAATTTGTCTTTATCCTAATTAGTAGGAGTTCTTAAAAAAGTAAGTAATTTATCACCATTAATATTTTCTTTCCTTATCGGATCCGTTTTTAATACAGGTGCTTTTACCCCTTTTTCTATTTTTTTGTCGGAGATAAATACGCGTGCTTCATCCCAAGCGTCAATATCAATAATACTATTGAGCAGTTGTTCTCCCCCTTCAATAAGCAACGACTGAATAGTACGTTTATACAATTCATTTAAAATTTGTGGAATGATAGCTTGTTCAAAATCAATTTTCACAAACTCTAAATTTGGTACAGAAACTTCATTTAGAGCAGTAAATATAAGTGTTGGCGTACTTTTATCAAAAAGATAATTCTGTTTAGGAATGCGAAGCCATTTGTCGATCGTGATTCGAAGTGGATTTTCTCCATGCCATTCCCTTACTGTTAATTGAGGATTATCAAGTAAAGCAGTGTTGGTTCCAACCATAATCGCTTGCTCCTGGCTTCGCCATTGATGGACAAGTTTGCGGGATTCTGCATTACTTATTTGTAATGCTTTACCGGGGCTTTCTTCATTGCGTTTTGCATCAATAAAACCATCAGAAGTCTGCGCCCATTTTAAAATAATGTAAGGTCGCTTTTTTTCGTGAAATGTAAAAAAACGTTTGTTTAACTCTTTACATTCAGATTCTAAAACACCCTCTGTTACATTAATTCCGGCTTTAGTAAGTTTTTCGATACCACGTCCGTTCACTTCCGAATTTGAATCCATACAGCCAATCACTACATTTGGAATATTGTGCTCAATGATCAGGTCTGCACAAGGAGGTGTTTTTCCATAGTGAGAACATGGCTCAAGGTTTACATATAGGGTTGATTTTAATAGTAATTCTTTATTTTCAACGGATTTAATAGCATTTACCTCTGCATGTGCTTGGCCGTATTGCTGATGATAGCCCTCCCCAATTATTTTTCCATCATAAACAATCACACAACCTACCATAGGATTGGGCGCAACCTTTCCAAAACCTTTTAAGGCAAGTAGAAAACATTGCTGCATATATGTTTCATGAATATTCATTTCGGCAACAAAGTTAAGACATTCGGCAATTATCGGATAAATATTTTTACTTTTATATTATATGAGAATTCCTTCCAATAAAATAGCTGATGTGGTACGTTTTTTTCGTGATGAACTGAAAAATACGTATGATAAGGACGAGTTAGAAACGCTTATTGCTTATTGCTTTGAAGAATATTTGAATTTGAAACGAGCCGACATATTTTTAAATTTCAATGTTACAATTTCAGAATCTGAATTATTGAAATTTAATTTTGCTATAAAGGACTTAAAACAGCACAAACCCAGAAGAACTGGTACAATTAATAATATCAGAAACTAATCAAGAACTAGGAACTAAAAGTTCAGAACCAAGAGACAAGAATCAAGATAACTCCCTTTTCCCAACTCCCTGTTCCATACTTGATATCGGTACCGGAAGTGGTTGTATCCCCATTGCCTTGAAAAAGAATATTTCTTTTGCAAAAGTTTACGCATTGGATATCTCAGCGGAAGCCCTTGAAGTGGCTAAACAAAATTCAGAAATGAATAATGTGGATGTGGAATTTTTTCTACATGATATTTTATCACCCACCAATAATTTGCCTGATCCGGATTTTAAATTCGACATCATCGTAAGTAATCCTCCATACATTTGTGTTTCAGAAAAAGAACAAATGCAAAATAATGTGCTGGATAACGAGCCGCATCTGGCATTATTTGTAAATGATAATGATCCTCTGTTATTTTATAACTCAATTGCCGATTTTGCTTTGAAAAATTTAAAACCAAACGGGAAATTATACTTTGAAATTAATCAGGCTTTAGGTCCGGAAACAAGAGTCCTGCTTGAAAAAAAAGGTTTCAAAAATGTAGTTTTGGTAAAAGATCTGAATAATAATAATCGTATATTGTATTGTAGTATTTAGACGAATTCACCACTTACCGGTAATGCAATGTCATTAAGATAAGGGTCTTTCTAACAAAATATCCTTACGCGCGGTTCTCGACTTCGCTCGAACTGACAGTGTGTGAGGTCATTTCGAGCGAAGTCGAGAAAGGTGCGTTAGCTTCAATAAGTAATATTGTTATTCTTTTTATATGAAATTTAAACAGCCTCTTAAGCATAGTGTACCTCAGTGTTCTCCGTGTCTTAGTGGTAAAAAAAAAAATCAAAAATGAAAAAAATTAGTACTATGCTTTTTTTTCTGATATCCATCGCAGGGTTGGCACAGCCCGGATTTAATGTTGATGTTTTGCCAACCAATATAGGTGGTAAAGCTGAATTTAAAAGAGTTTTTGAACAAGAATTAATTTATCCTGAAAGTGCATTAAAAGAAAAAATTGCAAAGAAAGTAACGATCAACTTTATTGTCATGAAGGATAGCACGGTTTCTCAAGTAAAAATTTCGGGATCAGGATCATCTGCTATTGATGCTGAGGCAATGCGCTTATTTAAATTGTTTCAATGGGTTCCGGCCATTAAGGATAGAATGTATGTTAATGCAAACTGGTCAGAGACATTTAATTTCGATCCCGGAAAATATTCAAAAATATGCCGTGAGCGCGGTTTTCAAAAATTTAATTATTTGGCCGATTCAAAAATCGACAGTTCAGGTATCATTTATAAAAACCCTGAACAGCTACCGATGTACCAAAAAGGCAATTATGCATTACAGGATTTTATTAAAGAAAATTTAGAGTATCCCAAACAAGCACAATTATCAAACATACAAGGTACTGTAGTGTTGCGTTTTGTTGTTGAACCGAGTGGATTGATAACGAATATTGGCATTGAAAAAACTGTTGGTGGGGGCTGTGAGCAGGAAGCCATCCGTGTATTGGAAATGATCAAATGGTATCCCGGTAAGAATGATGATAAATTGGTACGTGTACAAATGTCCTTTCCATTTTATTTTATTCTTAACGATGAATTTAAGGATAATAGTGGGGGAGAGCAAAAATAATTTTCGCGAATAAGCATTGTGGTATTCTTCCTCCTTCCTTTTTTATGTAAGGATGAAGAATCTTTTAATTTAAAGAACAAGATCCTTCATTGCCAAAAGGGCTCTTCTGGATTACATTCGAAACATTATTATCCAGTGCGTTTTAATAAATTTAGTATGTGTAGAAATCGTGTAAAAATAATTTTACTTTTTTT
>JAIOQD010000649.1 GCA_021413595.1 Bacteroidota bacterium
AAAATCCTCCCTAAAAAAAACAAAATTTTCTTCCCTACCCGCACCGACACTCATGCCTGCTAAATTGCAACAGACGCATTCCAAAGGCGGGAGTATCGCCCTGTGTATAACAGCACCTACCCAAAAATGGCGGGACAGTGCATCGCAGACAGTTTTGTGCTATATTTACAGTGTGGCTTTTCATGGGGAGTTTGGTGCTAATTTCGCCATCTTCGGGTAGCCGCCAACCGTTAGGCACAAGTAGTAAGAAAAATCCTCCGTAGGACAATTTTTCAACAGACAATAAAAATCGAAAAAAAAGAAAAAACGCACCGCTGAAAAAGCGATGCGTTATAACCATCACAAATACAATTTAAAATGGAACAGTACGACATCCTAAAAAACGCATTAAGAGGTTTAGCAAAAATCCAATTACACCTTGACAGTATTGGTGGCCCAGCAGAAAATTCAGAAATATTTGAAGAGTATTGCCAAATCAGAGAAAGTATTCTTCAACGTTTCGGCTTACCCAATAGCAACACTTATGGAAATATATTTTTTGTTAAGTCGATTCCCACCGACACAGAACTTGATGCAATGATTAAGAATTTGCAACAAACCGCATCTGAATATTTACTCGCACCTGTCAAGACGGAAGCCCAAATGTTACAAGAAGCAATAGACCAAAAGATAGCATCCGAACAAGTATTATCAGAACTAGGAATTACTCAGCATATTTATACAAATTTTGTTTACAGAGAAATATTGCTTACAAAAAAAGACAATTCTTTATCTGTATTAGAAGCTCTACGTTTAGCGGACGAGCCTAAAACATTGAATCTTCTGGGCATTGTTGCTCTTTGTAAAGTATTTGGAGAAGAAGAACAAAATATGTTACAATATTTAACGGAGAAAGGAATTAAATATCTTGAGCCTTATTTATCGGCTTTTCAACTAAATGGAAAAGATAAAGAAATTGAGTTAAGCCAAATTGGCGAGTTTTGGAACAATTTAAATGGAGGCTACGAATTTAAAACACTTGATGAACAATTCAATACTTTAACTCATTATCTAATGAATTATTTATGTTTACTTGGTGGCGACCAGCCATACCGAATAATTGAAACGGAAATATATTATCATGAGAAAGCAAAACATCCAGACCCTTATGTTCATTGTGCTACCGAACAACTTTTTGCGGGCAATTGGTATTTTAATGGGTCTGGTCTTGACATCACATTTGGCAACCATGATAAGAAAATTTACGGAGGTATCTTAATAAGAGGAATTAGAACACTTGAAAAAACCCCTCGATATATAAGCGGTCCATCAAATGTACTCAAAGAAATATTTTCTAATCTTGGTAGTGTTGTACATGGTACGCACAGCATTTGCCTTAGAGAATTAAATGAAAAAACTATTAAAGAAATAGAAACCTTGAAGTGTTCTCGTATCGGTTTAACAAAGAAAAAAGAAGATACAGAAAACTATATCGAAAAAAAATATCGTTATATAGTTGAATTAAATTTACTGCATAAATTCAAAGACAAAGAAAAAATTGTAAAACAATTATTTATAGAAAATAAAATAACGAAAGAACAAACAAAGGAAATATTGGGATATTATTTTACTTCATAAATGATTACAGACAACCAAACAAATAAACTGTTTCTAGCCGACTGCTTACCTGAAAAACAATCAAATTTTTTTCAACGGTTTGAAAAGGTTTTAAAAAATTGCAATATTAATTTTCAGTTTATCCCAAACACGAAAGACATTTGGGCTGTTGATTATATGCCCATACAAATTAGTATAAACAAGTTTATTCAGTTCACCTATAATCCGGACTATTTAAAACCGAAAAAATATCAAAAAACTATTTCAAATATAAATAGCATTTGTAATGAAATTAAATTAAACCGCACACAATCTG
>JAIOQD010000650.1 GCA_021413595.1 Bacteroidota bacterium
GCTCTTGCACAAAAATTTGCACAAGAAGGATTTAAAGTAATCCTTGCTGATCGTGATTTAAGTTTTGTTGATAAGGGTTTGAATAACATTAAGAGTATGCTAAACGAAGGCATAGATCGTAAGGTATTCTCTACTGAGCAAGTGGAAGGCTTTTTATTAAACTTGAAAGGAACTCAAGACCTCAACGATTTAAAAGTATGCGATTTAGTTGTTGAAGCGATATTTGAAAATTTTGATGCTAAAGTTGATTTATTTAAAAACTTAAGTACAATTGTTTCTACGGATTGTATAATTGCAACCAACACTTCCTCTTTTTCTATTACCGAATTATCAGTTAGTATCACTTATCCTGAACGATTTATCGGATTGCATTTTTTCTACCATGCAGCTAAAAACCGCTTAGTTGAAATTATTCGCTCTGAAAAAACATCAGATGCAACATACGAAGCGATAAAAAGGTTTTCAATACTTGCAGGAAAAGATGCAATTACCTGTGAAGATGCTTATGGTTTCGCTGTCAACAGATTTTTTGTTCCCTGGCTAAATGAAGCTGTTCATCTTTTAGAAGAAGAAATAGCAACACCTGAAATAATAGATCAGGTATGTATGAAGGTTTTTAAAATCGGCATGGGTCCCTTTGCTTTAATGAATGCAACAGGTGTACCAGTGGCCTATCATGCAGAAAAAACATTGGAAATTTTTGGAAACTTATATACCGTTGCTCCAGCTCTTGAACAACAAACAAAATTAGGTAAGCACTGGGAAATAAATAATAGTGGCATTATTGATATTAATTTATCTACCGAAAAAATTATACGCGATAGAATGTTCGGTGTTGTGTTTTTTGTGTGCTCACAACTACTTGATGAAAAAGTATGTTCGGCAACAGATTTAAATCGTGGCGCAAGAATTGGATTACAATGGAAAAAAGGACCAGTTGAGTTGATGGAAGAACTTGGAGAAGAGGAAGTAAAACGATTGGTTGCTTTAATGGCAAATAAGTATCAAATGGATTTACCCAAATCAATTGGAAAATCATTTTGGGAAACAAAAAACGTGAAAGTGGAGAAGAGCGGAACTATTGCAATAATTACAATGGATCAGCCCGAAAATTTAAATGCTTTAAGTGAAGCAACTATGAATCAATTAGCCGAATGTTTTGATTCGGCCGATAAGGATAATTCTATTGAAACCATTTTTATTACCGGTTCAGGAAAAGCATTTGTTGCAGGTGCTGATATTAAATTTTTTGTGAAAAACATTAAAAAAGATAGAATATGTGACATTGAAACGTTCACCGCATTTGGTCAAAGTGTATTTGAGAGAATTGATAATTCAAAGAAAAAAGTAGTTGCAATTGTTAATGGACTAAGTCTTGGAGGCGGACTTGAACTGGCACTTTGTGCAGATGTTATTTTGGCTTTACCAAAAGTCCAGTTAGCTTTTCCCGAAACAAGTATTGGTATATACCCGGGATTAGGAGGAACACAGCGAAGCGCAAAAAAAATTGGAAAAGGGTTGAGTAAATATTTAATCCATACAGGAAAAATGCTTTCGGGAAAAGACGCTTTTGATATTGGGCTGGTTGATAAATTAATTTCCTATGATGAAATGTTTGCTATTATGTCAGGGGAAATGAATATTCCCGCAAATAATAACATTTCACTAAATGAAAAATGGAAAACAATTAATGATTTTTTTGAAAATAACACCTTAAATAAAATTTTAAGCAGCTCCTACACCAACCATTCAATTTCAAAAGAAGAAGCAGAAAAAATTGTTAAAACAATCAGTTTTAAAGCCCCCATAGCACTTAAATTAGCAGATATGTTAATTGATGAAGCAAAAGGATGTAAATCAGAATTGGATCATTTAAATGAAATATTTTCTACTTCCGATACGTTGCTTGGCTTAACATCAATTGGTAAAAAAGTAGAATACAGTGGAAAATAAAAAAGTTTGAATCGCACGTGTTTTCATTCGGTTAACATATTAATTCATTCTTAAACAGCATCCTTAACTTTGTGTCTGGACAAATGTAGCAACTCCATAATGCAGTTTATGGTTTTGTTACCCAATATATGCTTTATATGGATACTAAATTAAAAGACCTACCAGAAACAATATATTGTTTCTGGTAGGTCTTTTAATTAATGTGCGCCTTCAAAATACGGAAATTTGTAGATTTTAATTAATGTAAATCTATCCAATTATAATATTGAACTGTTCCATCTAATATTTTGAAATATAAGTCGCCAGCCCAAAGGGATGTAGTGCTATAAGCTGTTCCATCTGGATAAGAAGCCGTGTTGCTAGTGTATGACAAACCTGGACCAATTCCAAAAGAAAAGGTATATTGTTGACCTGCAACTAATGTTAAAGGTGTATGGAGTGGAATTTGGTTGATTCCATTAGTAAGATAAACATCTTGTGTTGCCAGTACAGTTCCACCCAATCCTTCGCCATCATAAATGGTTAATGTAAATATTCCATCTGTGGTACTGCATCTATCCACCTCAAGGATAGCCCAGTTGGTATTCATGTAATTCGCTTTAAAAGATTGCCCCGGACCACCTAAGCAAGATGTGGATGCAGTTTGCACCGGAAAAGCATAACCAGTAGTAAGAGTATAGTTGTTTGTCGAATCGGCAACATATCCTTGAAACTTCTTGACATCTGTATTGAAAATTATCATACCTCTTTCCTTAGTACTAATCATATCTCTTTGAGCCGTTGTCATTCTAGGCAATAGAAGTGCACCGGTTGTAGAACTAACTTCAAGTGCAGCTCCCAAATTAGGTGTAGATGTTCCAATACCTAAAGTCCCAATGTTGACAATGTCATGGGTTCCAGCATCATTTCCTTGTGTTAAAACTTGGACAATATTTTGTGAAGAACCTGAACCAGCAACAAACCCTAATGCCGCAATTCCAGTAGAATCAATTTGTGTATCTATTGTATGGTTATTCCAGTTAGCAGTATCTACGGCTAATTGACTTGTACCTGTAATAGTATAGTTTATTCCGCCTGTTGGGTCAGTTTCTGTTTTTAAAAAATAGATGTCATTTCCCCAATCGATAGTAGTAAAATTTCCACTTACTACGGTTCCTGTTCCTATTTCTAAAGTTACTAGTCCGTTTGCATTACTTGTTATGTTTTGTGTTTCTATATAAACTGCTGTTCCTGTTGCGGTAGTTTGTAATATGCTTATTCGCATTCCTATAGCTTGGGAGCTTACTAAATTATTACTAGGATCTCTTACTACTGCCTGGTAGCTCATTTTTTCGGGTGTTTGAGCAAACGTGCTTACTGTTAGCATTAAACCAGCTATTAGTGTGTATATTTTTTTCATATTATTTGTTTTTAATTATTTTAAATATTTTTACTATTTGGTTACCCTTAGCTACTTTTAAAAAGTAAGTTGCTGATGGTTGGCTTTCTAAACTAATATTAGTAGAAGTACTATTTACAGTTTTACTTTCTATTAATCTTCCTTGCAAATCAAATAACTGAAAGTTTAACCCATCTGTTTTTTCTACTTTTAGTGTTAAATAGTCAGTTGTAGGGTTTGGATAAATAGATAACCCTAAATTAATAGTAGTTTCGTTTATGCCAAGTGTCGTAGAAATTTCATACGGTTGTTGCACACCTTGTGCTACTGAGCCATTGGTTCCCGTGTTGGTAGTGTAAGCTACTTGTCCAACGGTGTAGCTTAATGAGCCTCCGACTCCTGTGGCATTACTGCCCGTTGCTGACACTGTTTCTTGTGCGCCCAGTCCTCCGAGCCCTAGAAGAAGAAACACAACGATTGTTATTGTTTTTCTATATTTCATAAATTATAATTTAATAGGTTTTGAAAGTAAGCGTCTTCTTTTTTTTATATGTTCGGTAAGGGGATGGGGTGTAGAAGCTGAAGCTCAATTAATAGCAAATTATTTCCATCACTTCGCAAATATAACAAACAATTATTTAACCTAAAATTTATTTAAAAATTTTATTTCTCTAAATCAAGAGATCTCTAATTTTTGGATTTTAAGGACAAAGCGTATCAAGCTATTTGATAATATTAAAAAACTACCATTTTGATACACACAAAAGACATAAATAAAATTGGAAAAGGGTTGAGCAAAT